>JAPUGN010000231.1 GCA_027298165.1 Nitrospinota bacterium | reverse complement strand
CGATCAGCCCCTGCGCCGCCGCTTCTTCATAGCCGGAGGTTCCATTGAGCTGGCCTGCGTGGAACAGTCCGCGCACGCGCTGGGTCTCCAGCGTCGCCTTCAACTGCGTCGGCGGGATGAAGTCGTACTCCACCGCGTAACCGGGCCGCACGATCTCGGCTTCTTCCAGTCCGGGGATCGAGCGCACCACCTGAATCTGCACCTCCTCCGCCAGGCTGGTGGAAATGCCGTTGGGATAAATCCAGTCCGTGTCCAAACCTTCCGGTTCGAGGAAAACGTGGTGCGAGTTTCTGTCGGGAAATTTCACCACTTTGTCCTCGATGGAGGGGCAGTAGCGCGGACCCACGCCCGCGATCCTGCCGCTGTAGAGCGGTGACAGGTGCATGTTTTCCTTGATGATCTGCGCCGTCTTCTCGTTGGTGTAGGTGAGATGGCACGGCACCTTCGGGCGCTGGTCGACCGATTCGGTCTGAAACGAAAACGGTTTCGGGTTGGGGTCGCCGTCCTGAACGGTGCATTTCGAAAAGTCGATGGTGTCGCGGAGCAAACGCGGCGGCGTGCCGGTCTTGAGGCGCGCCACTTCGAAGCCGCAGGCCAGAAACGATTCCGACAGTTGGTTCGACGGTTTTTCGCCGACGCGACCGGCCGGGTGGCTGGTCATGCCGATGTGCACGAGGCCCTTCAGGAAAGTGCCGGTGGTGATGACCACGGCGCCCGCCCGGTACTCGTTGCCCTGCGCTGTGCGCAGGCCGCGGACCACTCCGCCTTTGACGATCAACTCTTCCGCTTCTTCTTTAGCGATGGTGAGGTTGCTTTGCACTTCCAGCACGCTGCGCATTTCATTTTTATATTGATGCTTGTCTGCCTGCGCACGGTTGCCCTGCACGGCAGGACCCTTCGAGGCGTTGAGCATGCGGAACTGGATACCGGTCTGGTCGATGACGCGCGCCATCTGCCCGCCGAGGGCGTCGATTTCGTAGACCATGTGGCCCTTGGCGACGCCGCCGATGGCCGGATTGCATGGCATCAGGGCGATCTTATCCAGATCGAGCGTCAGCAGGAGCGTGGCGCACCCCATCCGCGCGGACGCCAGCGCCGCCTCACACCCGGCATGCCCGGCACCGATTACAATGACATCGTAATTTTTCATAATCTCTTAATATACCCTCTTAATGGAAGGGAGGGCAATCCTTTCGTCTTATTTTTTTTCACCATGCTTCCAAATGACTTGGTTGTCGGAGTTTTTTATGTAGGCGAATTCCCGGTCGGCGTCTTCGTTCAGCGTGAGATGTTCTTCGACGTCCACCGATAGGGCCGACACTTTTTCCATGGTCCCACCCAGTTGCAGAAAGATGCAGTCGCCGTTATCCAGTGCGGCACTCTTGTAAATGAACACGAAGTTGTAGTAGTGCGAGAAGGCCAGGGGCACATCGCCGTATCGTTCAAACACATCTTCATCCGTTAGCATGGTTCCACCATTCATTTGAGTAGAGTGGTTCAAAGCTATCAAAGGCCGGCCCATTCCGCAAGCGGAGTACCTGCGCGGGTAACATAAAACACGGATCCTTCGCGGAGCCTGTCCTGAGCTTGCCGAAGGGCTCAGAATGACCAATTGGGTGCCGCTTGTCATTCTGAGGAGCCTGAGCGACGAAGAATCTATGTTTCAATCCGGCAATCTCCCAGCCTCCCCTTTTGGGTTATGGCAAATCGGGATTGAAAATGTATAATATCCAATTTCTTAAGCTGGCAACAGGTTTTTAAAAAAGCGGGGTTTAACCCTGGGGGAGAGCCATGAAGCGTTTCTTGATGTTTGTGATATTCGCGATGGTTTGTATGGCCGCATCACCGGTTCAGGCGGCGAGGGGAAAAAAGTATGTCGCCGGAAATCTGGCCTTCGGTGTCCTGGCGGATGCTGCGGATATTATATCTGAAATCAGTTTCAAGTCCGGATGGGGCCTTATCGCCGCGTTGGGCTATGACACCGGTAAGAATATCCGGTTCGAAGGAGAAGTCAGCCTTCGCGCTTATGATATCAAAAAAATAAACGTCAAAGGAGTGGGCACTATCCCTGTCGAAGGCGATTTTTCCGCTTTCAGTTACATGGCCAATGGATATTACGATTTTAAACCAGTGAGGAGACTGTTAAGGCCTTATGTGGGTATTGGATTTGGAATCACTCGTGTCGACTTTGAATTTCAGGGTCTGTTTTCACAAGGTTCTACCGAAATGGCTTTTCAGGCAATGTTAGGCCTTGGTTACAGGTATAGTCGAAAAACGGTCCTGACCAAGGGATATCGTTTTTTTGGGTTCACTGATAACGAAGGGGCTTTTGTCCATGAATTGAATTTAGGTGTGCGGTTTATGCTTTAAGTTGGATAAAGGTTAAACATCCTGAAAAGGCGTTTACGGCTCCTGTTCAAAGGGAGGAGTAAGCGCCTTTTTTTGTGGGTCCATTGGCCTCGCCGCCCCGGCGTTGACTTTATCCCATATGTCTGATAAATACCCGGCTCATAAACGCTTTGTTTTTGGAGAGTTCATGCCTGACCTACTGATAGAAATCGGTACCGAAGAAATCCCCGCCGGGTACATTGAGCCGGCGTTGGAGGATATGGGCCGCAAACTCTCCGAATTTTTCGAGAAAGGCCGCGTATCGGCGGGGAAACCGCAACTCCTGGGCACCCCGCGCCGTCTGGTGGTCCACATCCCCGATATCGACAAGCGGCAAAAAGACGTGATTGAAACCTACCTGGGTCCCAACATCAAAGTCGCGTACGACGCCGAAGGCAACCCCACCAAGGCGGCGATCGGGTTCGCGAGGGGCAAGGGAGTGGACATCGCCGATCTCACCACCGAGACCACGCCCAAGGGCGAGGTGATCTGCGCGAAAGTCGAGAAAAAGGGCGAGCCGACAGACCGGCTATTAAATGAATACCTCCCGCAATGGATGGCCGATATCACCTTTCCAAAAAAAATGCGCTGGGCGGCGCGCAAAGTTCCCTTCGCGCGTCCGGTCCACTGGATCGCCGCGCTGTTCGACGGCAAAAAGCTGAAGTTCGGGTTCGAGGGCATCAAATCCGGCAACACGTCCATGGGCCACCGCTTCCTGAAGCCCAATAAATTTAAATTCGACAGCCTCAATACCTATCTCAGGGAGTGTAAGAAGCACAAGGTAATGGTCGACCCGGCGGAGCGTCGCCAATCCATCAAGGATCAAATTAAAACCCTCGCCAAACAGGTCAGGGGCAAGGTGCAGGAAGACGCCGACCTGCTCGACACAGTAACCCATCTCGTCGAATATCCGGTGGCGGTGTTGGGCGAATTTGACAAGGCCTATCTGGAGCTACCCAAGGAACTGCTGGTCATCACCATGAAGCATCACCAGAAATATTTCCCGGTGTGGAAGGGCGGCAAGCTCCTGCCCTATTTCATCACCATCAGCAATATGAAGGCGAAGGGACAGGATATCCCGCGCGGCAACCAGCGCGTGCTGAAGGCGCGGCTGGAGGACGCCCGTTTCTTTTACGACGAAGACCGCAAACGCACGCTGGAAGATTTCGTCGACGATCTCAAGGGTGTGGTTTTCCAGAAAGACCTCGGCACCTCGCACGAGAAACTGATGCGTATCGTGTCGCTGGCATCGACATTCGCGCAAAAAGTCTGCCCGGAAGAAGAGGAAACCGCCAAACGCGCCGCGTTGTTGTCGAAAGCCGATCTGGTATCGCAGATGGTATTCGAGTTCCCGGAGTTGCAGGGCGTCATGGGCGGCTACTATGCCGCGCATGCCGGCGAGAGCGAAGCGGTGGCGCAGGCGATCCGGGAACATTACCGGCCCGCCTTTGCGGGAGATGCCGTGCCCACGATCCCGGCGGGGGCCGTGGTGGCGGTAGCGGATAAGCTGGACACCATCGTCGGCTGTATTGGCGTCGGGCTCATCCCTTCCGGTTCGGAAGACCCATATGCTCTGCGTCGTCACGCTCTGGGCATCATTCAAATATTGGTGGAGTATGACTTTGCCGTTGATCTCGAATGGTTGATCGACCGGGGTATCGATACTCTGGGAGACAAGGCTAAACTTTCCGGGGAAGATATCCGTAAACATTGTAGAGAGTTGTTCGCGCAACGCTTGAGAACCCTATTGAGCGGCGAGGGATTTGAGTACGACGTAATCGATGCGGTGTTGAACACGCGCATCTATTCGTTTAAACGGTCCAAAGATCAGGCCCGGGCTCTTTCGGAGTTAAAAAAACAGTCTTATTTCGAAGATCTGGTTACGGCGTTCAAGCGCGTGGTGCGCATTATCGAAGGGGATGTGCCCGGCGAGGTGAACCCGGAACTTCTTAAAGAGGAAGCGGAAAAATTACTGTACCGAAAATTTGCCGGGATCAAACCGACGGTGGAGAAGCACATTCAGGCGGGTGAATATTCAGCCGCATTTGGGAAGATTGCCGTGATCAAGGGTGAGGTGGACGATTTCTTCGATCACGTCATGGTCAACGTCGAGGACGAGGCCCTCAAGCAAAACCGCATGGCCCTGCTCAAGTCGATTGCCGGCCTGTTTGCTCCATTGGCCGATTTTTCGAAGATCGTGCTCAACAAAACTGAAAAAAGCTGATCCCTTCGTTTGATTGAAGCATCTTTAACTCGATGACTGTTTATACTTTGGCAATGATACGTTTTTCTGGAGCGGAGTACCCGAACCCTGGCAATGATCACTAAATACGTATATTTTTTTGGCGCCGGCCAGACCGAAGGCAAAGCGGAAATGCGCGAGCTGTTAGGCGGCAAAGGCGCCAACCTGGCCGAGATGGCAAATCTCGATATCAACGTCCCCCCCGGTTTCACCATTACCACCGAAGCCTGCGCCACCTATTTCAAAAACAACAACAAGTTTCCGCAGTCGTTGTGGAACGAAGTACTGGCCAACTTGAAGACCCTGCAGAAAGCCATGGGCAAGGAATTCGGCGGGTCCGATGGACCCCTGTTGGTGTCGGTGCGGTCCGGTTCCCGCGCGTCGATGCCTGGGATGATGGACACGGTGCTCAACCTCGGCCTCAATCCCGGTACGCTGAAAGGGCTGGTCGGGAAAACCGGCAATGGCCGCTTCGCCTACGACTGTTACCGCCGCTTTATCGCCATGTTCAGCAATGTGGTGTTGGGTATCGGGGGCGAGCATTTTGAAGCCATCCTGCAACGCCGGAAAACCCGACAGCAGGTGGAGTTCGACACCGAGCTGGGCGTGGGCGATTTGAAAACATTGATCAAGGATTTCAAGGCGCTGGTCAAACGTAAAATCGGCAAGCCGTTTCCGGACGATCCTCTGATCCAGCTTCGCATGACCATCGAGGCGGTATTCAATTCCTGGAACACCGACCGCGCCGTCACCTACCGGCGATTGAACCGGATACCGGACGACTGGGGCACCGCGGTCAACGTGCAGTCGATGGTGTTCGGCAACATGGGTCCGACCTCCGCAACGGGTGTGGTGTTCACGCGTGACCCGGCCACCGGCGAAAAGATATTTTACGGCGAGTATATGATCAATGCCCAGGGCGAGGACGTGGTGGCGGGCATCCGCACGCCGAGTCCTATCGCGAATTTGGAAAAGGACATGCCTGAGGTGTTCGAAACTCTGACCCAGGTGTACAAGTCGCTGGAGAGCCATTACAAGGACATGCAGGATATCGAGTTCACCGTGCAGGAGAATAAGTTGTATATGCTCCAGACGCGGTCGGGCAAGCGCACTGCCGCCGCGGCGATTCGGATCGCCGTCGATATGGTGAACGAAGGATTGATCAGCAAGCAGGAGGCGATCCTGCGTGTGCCCGCAACGCAGGTGGACCAGATTTTTCATCCGATGGTGGACCCGAAAGCCAAACTGCAAGTGCTGGGGAAAGGCCTGGGGGCGTCACCGGGCGCCGCCGCCGGCAAATTGGTGTTCACTCCGGAGCGCGCGATGGAGCTTTCGAAAAACAAGGAACGCGTTATCCTGGTGCGGACCGAAACTTCGCCGGAGGACATTCACGGCATGAGCGTGGCGCAGGGAATTCTGACGGCCAAGGGAGGGATGACCTCGCACGCCGCGGTGGTCGCCCGCGCCATGGGCAAACCCTGCGTGTCGGGCTTGGGCGAGTTGCACGTGGAACCGCGCAAAAAACGCGCTTCGCTGAACGGCGTGGTCCTCAGGGAAGGTGATGCCATCACCCTCGACGGAACGACAGGGCAGGTATTGGCGGGCAAGGTGCCCTTGACCCAGCCGCGCGTTACCAGTTATTTCCGGCAGTTGATGGGATGGGCCGATAAGATGCGCGTACTCAACGTGCGCGCCAACGCCGATACGCCGCACGATGCGCTGGTGGCGAAAGAGTTCGGCGCGCAGGGCATCGGCCTGTGCCGCACCGAGCATATGTTCTTCGACGAGGAACGTATTCTACTGATGCGCAAAATGATCATCGCCGCTAAGCCGAAGGTGCGCGAAGAAGCCATCAAAAAACTGTTGCCCATTCAGCGGTCCGACTTCCTCCAGATTTTCAGGGTGATGGAGGGCATGCCGGTGACCATCCGCCTGCTCGATCCACCCTTGCACGAATTTCTGCCCAGCACACCGGCGGAAATCCGCATCCTCGCCAAACAGATGCGCACCCCGGCCACCAAACTGTCCAAGAAGATTGAATCCCTGAAAGAGCAGAACCCCATGCTGGGATTGCGCGGGTGCCGGTTGGGCATCGTGTTCCCGGATATTTATGAAATGCAGGTGCGGGCCCTCATTGAAGCGGCGTGCAAGCTGGTTAAGAAGGGCACCAAGGTTCTGCCGGAGATCATGGTTCCGCTGGTCCATCACGTCAACGAGTTCAAGATCGTCCGGCAACACATCGATGAAGTCGCCGCGGAGGTGATCGGCAAGGCCGGCGTGAAACTGGATTACCAGGTCGGCACCATGATCGAACTGCCGCGCGCCGCCGTCACCGCCGACGAAATCGCGAAGGAAGCCGACTTCTTTTCGTTCGGCACCAATGACCTGACTCAGACCACATTGGGCCTGAGCCGGGATGACGCCGGAGGGTTTCTGTCGCACTATCTGGAGAACGGCGTATTGATGGAGGACCCGTTTGTCAGCGTTGACCAGAAAGGCGTCGGTGCCCTGATCGCCATGGCGATTGAGAAGGGACGCGCGGTCAACAAGAAGCTCCATCTCGGCATCTGCGGCGAGCATGGCGGCGATCCGGCGTCCATCGAGTTTTTCAATTCACTGGGCTTGGATTATGTCAGTTGTTCCCCGTTCCGGGTGCCCACCGCCCTGCTTTCCGCGGCCCAGGCGGCGATCCAAACCCCCGCTCCCTGACCCGTTTCCCACGGCCCGCCGGAGGGAAAATCCGGTTGACTTCCCCTATCCCTGCAATCATAATTGACGGATTCCAATGAAATATGGACCTTCTTCCGGCTTTCAGGGTGCGTCCCGGTGTGTTGCGGCTTACCCGGGCCGGGGTTTTTTATGGTCTGAAAACTTTCATCAAGGCAGTGTAACTGCTTAATAATAAAGTCTCTGGGGGTTTTAATGAACGTAGCAATCACCGGGATCTCCGGCATGGTCGGATCCCATTTCATCAAGCAATTTTCTAAAGACAGTGGTGACGGAGAAAAGCCCAACGTGCGGGCTCTGATCCGCGAGGGCAGTGTGATCGATCATCTCGAAGCCTTCGAAGATGTGGATTATGTCATCGGCGGGCTGGAGGACAAGGAATCGTTGGCCAAGCTGGTGGACGGAATGGAAGTGTTGATTCACCTGGCCCACTATCCCGGTCCCGTAAATTCCACGGACGAGTTGGTCAAAGTCAACGTGAACGGTTCGTTCGATCTGCTGGAAGCGGCGCGCAAGGCGCGGGTCAAGCAGGTGGTGTTCATGAGTTCCTGTACCGTATTTGGTCAGGTGTTGCCGACGGTGGATGCCGATCACCCGCTCGACGAGTCGCATCCGGTGATGCCGAGCAGTCTGTACGGCGCCATCAAATCGTCGATCGAATCGTTCTGCCATTATCATCACAAGAGCCGCTCCTTCAACGTTACGATCTTGCGCCCGGTGACGATTTACGGGGTGAAGCCGCAAATCGACAAATCCGAATGGTTCAACACCATCGACTACCTGGCGACCAATTACAATGTCGATCTCAAGGGCAGCACCAAATACGTTTCGATCGATTCGGTCACCCAGGCGCTCCAGAAAGTGGTGGGCAACCCCGACTGCTCCGGGAAGGCCTATCATCTGATCGACGGCCATATCCATAACCTGGACCTGGGCCAGATGATCCTGGACCTCGTCGATTCCTTCGGCGAGATCGAAGGCATCAAGGGGGAAGAGGGTGTGCCGATGTCCAATCAGGCCGTCAAAGATCTGGGTGTGGAGTTCCAGGGCCAGGAAGGGATTACAGAATATATCAAACTGGTTCACAAACTGCAGACGACTTACGGCGGCGAACGGCTGCTCGATAAATGGTAACGCGCCCGGGCCGGGTTCCTGCGGTCTGAGGGGGAGCGTACCGGTTCCGCACTTCTTTTTTTCTAATCCTGATGCTTTCATCCAAAATTTTTATCGGCAAGTTGCGGGACTGTGGGTTCAATTTTTTTACCGGCGTGCCCTGTTCGTTATTGTCCGGCCTGATTGCCACCCTCGAAAGCGACCCGGACCTGGGATACATCCCTTCGGTGCGTGAGGATGCGGGGGTGGGCCTCTGCGCCGGGGCCTACCTGGGCGGCCAACAACCGGTCCTGCTCATGCAGAACTCCGGCCTGGGGTACAGCCTCAACGCCTTCACCTCCCTCAATCTGATTTACAAAATTCCGGTGCTGGTCATCATGAGCTGGCGGGGGTGCGGCGGCAAGGATGCGCCTGAGCATCTCATCATGGGCGACATCAACGAACAACTGCTCGAAACGTCGCGAATGGAATACGCGGTATTGGAAGAGGATAATACGGACCGGGTGCTGGCCGATGCCCTGAAAACGATCAACGACGAACGGGTGCCTTACACTCTGCTGGTGAAGAAAGGGTTGTTCGATGAAAGGCATTGACGCGTTCCGGGAATTGGCGCCCCTGTTGAAAAATGAACCGACGGTGCTGGCCAACGGCTACATCAGCCGCGAGTTCTTCAACGTGACCGATCGCAAGGAAAATTTTTACATGATCGGGTCCATGGGCCTGGCGTCTGCCATCGGCCTCGGCGTAGCGCTGGCGCAACCGGAGCGGCGAATCCTGGTCTTCGACGGCGACGGCAATGTGCTGATGGCCATGGGCACCCTCGCCATGATCGCCGCCTGTGCGCCGAAAAATCTGATCCATATCGTTATCGACAATGAAGTGTACGAATCCACCGGCAGCCAGCGCACCCTGTCGCATGAAATCCGCCTGGAGGAAGTGGCGAAGAGCGCCGGATACAAGCAGGCGATGCGGGTGACCCGCCCGGAGGACATTCGCCCCGCCTATGAACAGTTATATAAAGAGGAGGGACCGGTGTTTCTGCTCATCAAGGTGGAGCCTGCCTTTGATTCCTCCCAGGGCCGGGTGACGCACACACCGGAAGAAATCCGCGACCGCTTCATGGCATCGATGGCAGGGTAACGCTTGATTCATTCTCTGATACTAATTAGCTCATGAAAGATTTTTCCAAAATAATTCGCTACGCCAAACCGTATAAAAAAGGCATCGCCTTCGCTTTTTTGTGCCTCGTGATCACCTCGGTGATTACTCTGTATTTGCCTCTCCTGGTGCGCAACATGATCAACGTTGTGGTGGTGGAAAAGAACGCCGCCGCGCTCAACAGTCTGACCCTGGACATTATCGCGGTGATTGCGTTTCAGATGGTGTTCGGCATCATGCAGAATTACATTCTGGGATTCGTTGGCAACCGCATGACCGCCGATTTCCGCATGGAGCTGTTCAACCACGTCCAAAGCCTGTCTCTGCGGTTTTTTCAGGAGCGGCGGGTGGGCGAAATCATCTCCCGGATGAGCAACGACATCTCGGTCATCCAAAAAGCCCTGGTGTCGATTCCCGTAGCGGTTCTGCGCCAGACCATCACTTTGATCGGCGGGCTGGCAATCGTTTTTTACCTGAACTGGAAACTCACGGGCCTGATTCTACTGGTGCTGCCGCCGTTGATGCTGTTCGCGCGCATCTTCGGTAAGCGCCTGCGCAACCTGGCGGGGCAGGTGCAGGACCAGTTGGCCCGCGCCATGGTTGTATTGGAAGAAGTGATCTCGTCGATCAAGGTGGTCAAATCCTACAACCGCGAGGAGTACGAAAAGAAACGTTTTGAGAAATGCATCGAAACCTCGTTCGACGCCGAAGTGAAAAAAGTGAAGGTCTCCGCATTCTTCGGCCCCTTTGTGTTGTTCCTCACATTTCTGGTGTCCGCTCTGCTGGTTTGGTACGGCGGACGGCAAGTGATGGCCGGTACGACCACGCCAGGAGAGTTGGCGGCGTTTTTTCTGTACGCCATCATTATCGCCGGTCCTATCGGCACCTTTGTGCGCCTGTACACACAAATCCAGGAGGCTTTGGGTGCCATCCGCCGCGTCTATGAAATTCTCGACACGAAACCGCTGATCCGGGATCGGGAAAATCCGGTCATCTTCGATCAGGTGGAGGGCGCCATCGAGTTCGAGCATGTCTCCTTTGGCTACCAGAAGGATGTTCCCGTGTTGAAGGACGTGTCGCTGCAAGTGCGGCCGGGAGAACAGGTGGCGCTGGTGGGTCCCAGCGGCGCGGGCAAGTCCACCGTGATTCAACTGATGCACCGGTTTTTCGATGTGGATGCGGGAGCCGTCCGGGTGGACGGCTACGACATCCGCGACACCGCACTCAAATCGTTTTTGAATCATGTCGCGCTGGTGCCGCAGGAGACATTGTTGTTCGGCGGCACCATCCGTGAAAACATTCTGTACGGCAAACTCGACGCGACGGAAGAGGAACTCGACCGCGCCGCGCGCTTTGCCAATGCGTATGATTTTATCAAGAACCTGAATCAGGGGTACGATACCGTGGTGGGCGAGAAGGGCGTCAAACTGTCCGGTGGCGAGCGGCAGAGGATCGCCATTGCCCGCGCACTGCTGAAAGACCCGAAAATTCTGATCCTCGACGAAGCCACGTCATCGTTGGACAACCAGTCGGAAATGTTGATTCAAGATGCTCTGGACAACCTGATGCGGGGACGCACCACCCTCATCATCGCGCACCGGTTGAGCACTGTGCACAATGCCGATAAGATCATCGTCCTCGACCAGGGCCGGGTGGTGGAAACGGGGGACCACAAGGAATTGATGGCCAACGAAGGTTTATACTACAAGCTCTATACCCTGCGGGCATTTGAGGATCCCATTCCCGTGGAAGACGAGGGTTGAGACCGCCCCGCTTCGCATTTGAAATTCACTCCTGTATTGCTCCTGCCGTTGAGGCGTTATGGATAAAATAAAGTTTCTCTTCGGCATCCACAACCACCAGCCCCTGGGCAACTTCGATCATGTCTTCGAGGATGTGTATCGGCATTGCTACCGGCCCTACTTCGAAGTCCTGCAACAGTTCCCAACGCTGAAAACCACCGTCCACTTCAGCGGCTGTCTGCTGGAATGGCTGCAGGTGCATCATCCTGAATACCTGGATGTGATTCGCGGTCTGGTGCAGGGCGGTCAGCTGGAGTTGTTGAGCGGCGGATTTTACGAGCCGATACTGCCCAGCCTGCCGGAAGAGGACGCGGTGGGGCAAATCCGGATGATGAACGCCTTCCTTGATTCCGAGTTCGGTTGTAAACCGAAAGGACTGTGGTTGGCGGAGCGCATCTGGTCGCCGCAGCTTCCGAAAATTCTCGCGCAGGCGGACATCCGTTACACCATCGTCGACGACACCCACTTTTATTACGCCGGGTTGCAGGAAAAACAGATTCACGGCTATTACCTGACAGAGAGTGAAGGTTTTGAGGTCGGCGTTTTCCCCATCAGCAAAAAGCTGCGCTACTCCATACCGTTTGCGCTGCCGGAAGTGACCCTGAACCTTTTGCGTGGGTTCCGTGAGGAGTGGGGGGTTGATGCGGTGACCTATGCGGATGACGGCGAAAAATTCGGTGGCTGGCCGGAAACACATCAGTGGGTGTACGAGGAAAAGTACTTATTCGATTTTTTCAAGGCGCTGACGGAACAGTCGGACTGGCTGGAAACCTTAACCTTCGGTGAATACCTGGATGGGCATTCGCCCACGGGGCGGGTGCATTTGCCCAGGGCCTCGTATGAGGAAATGATGGAATGGTCTCTGCCTTATGAAGCGGGCCTGCGTTTCCGCGAACTCAAGGAGTCATTGAAAAACTCGGATGTCCCGGAGGAGCAGGCCCGATTATTGCTGCGAGGCGGGCAGTGGGACAACTTTCTCACCAAGTATGAAGAGAGCAATCACCTGCACAAGCGCATGCTGTATGTCAGTGACAAGGTGAAGGAGTTGCCGGCCAAACATCAGGAGACCCGCGGCGCTCGGCGCGCCCTCTACCGGAGCCAGTGTAACTGCGCTTACTGGCACGGCCTGTTCGGCGGGTTGTATCTGAATTACCTCCGGCATGCGTTGTATGCCGAGCTGATCGCGGCGGAAAACAGCGCCGACGATTTAATGCTGGGCAAGGACCGGGGGTTGAGTGTGGAGGCGGTGGATTTCAACCGTGACGGGTTCGAGGAGGTGATCGTTGCCAATCCCCAAATGAGTGCGTTCGTTTCACCCACGCGGGGCGGGGCGTTGATGGAACTGGATTACCGCCCGGCCTGTTTCAATGTCAGTAATGTGCTGCGCCGCCGGCCGGAGGTGTACCATCAGGATATCCTCGAAAGGCAGGAGCAAGATGATTTACCAGGGGATACACCCCAATCCATTCACGGCCGGGTGCGGTGCAAGGAAGAAGGGCTACAGGATAAATTGATTTATGACCGGTGGGACCGGTATTCCTTCATGGATCATTGTCTGGCGCCCGGGACCGCCTTCGAACCGTTCCAGACCAACCGTTACCAGGAGTTGATATCATTTACGGGCCAGCCTTTTCAATGGGAAGGATTGGAACCTGCAGACCCGCATGTTCCGTACCGGTTGCGCCTGACGCGGGAAGGGATTGGGCATGGACTTCATTTGGCGGTAGAGAAAACCTATCGGTTTGATCCGGATCGAGCGAGTTTGGAGGTGGCTTATTCCCTTCAAAACCAGGGTGATAAATTTTTGGAATGCGTGTGGGCGGTGGAGCATAATTTCACCCTGCTGGCCGGGGACGCCGAGGATCGGACCTACTTTACGGAGGATACGGCGGTTGCGGATGCGCGGTTGAAAAGCCAAGGGGTGTGGCCGGATATTCAGACACTGGGTATGCGGGACGCCTTTTTCGGGTTTGAATTGCAAATGAGTTACCGTCCCGCCGTCGAGTTGTGGCGGTTTCCGGTGGAGACGGTATCGCAATCCGAAGAAGGTTTCGAGTGCGTCTATCAGGGTTCCTGCATTACCGGTTGCTGGCAGGTTCGGTTGGAGCCGGGACAGAGCCTGGAATTGCACGCTGGAGTTGCGATACGAAATTTATGAGGAGAATACGTTGGGAGTCATGGGAAGAGCGGAATTAATCTTCGCCCGGATCGGCACCGTTGAGAAAACCAGTCAAATGGGCTCTTTTTTCCTGGTTGCCGTGGCGGTAAATACGAACCACCTTCTCGATTAATTCTTTCAGTTTACGGTCTTCGCCGTAATCCTGCGCGGCTTCCTGGACCAGCAAGCCGTTATCCAGGTCGGACGCCCCCTTGCGTTCGCGGTTGATAGGACCCTTGCCCAACAACAGCCAGATGATGTTTAAATCGGAGTATTGGTAGAGTTTGGCGATGGTGTCCGCCGAGGGCAGGGATTTGTTATTTTCAATGTCGGATAGAGAGCCCTGCGAGATTTTGATCAGTTTAGCCAGTTCATACGATTTAAGCGGGAGGGTTTTTCTCCACTGCCGGAGACGTGTCCCCAGGTTTTTCGCAGTTCCCCCTTTTTTATTTTGCATGATTCGGCCTGTCGATATATAGTTTTCAAAAAAAGGAATACCCTAAAAAAGGTATTTTAAGGCATGGTCCAACACAAGTTTTTAATTCGATTTTGTTCAGTCTTGATAAATGCCAAGTCAGCTTAATAGATTGCTTAAATCCACACTTCAAGAATGCTCACTTTAGTTTTTTTACGGGATCGTGTCAACAAAAAAATCCGGGAAACCCTTGATAAAAAAAGGGCTTTAGTCTGCCAGAAGTTCGACACCCCATAATAAAATTAATATTAAATTCTGTTTTCCGAAACCATGAGGTGAAAAAATATCCGCTTAACTAATACCATTTTTGTAGTATATTTAAGGGAGATGAATTCGATTTTCCTGCTTGAGTTTTGCCCTTCCTGACCAATAAGCGGTTCAAATATAAAAATTTTTTGCTTAATCTTATCTGCCCAAAAATGCATCATGTTGAGGAGAGTGAAGGTTCTAAATGAAGCCAAATTTGGAAAATATCTTTATATCAAATACCAAACTTTGACATTTTATTGGGTTAAACGAATTTAGCTTATTGAAGATATATTTTCCTGCGGGGACAAAAAGTACATAGAAAAGAATGGCGCTCTTGAGCGCCGCTTCCAGAAAATTTTCCATAGAGTGAAAATTTTTGAAAATCCGGTGCCTTTCAAGCCGAAAAAATTGTCATGTCGGGAGATAGGTTTGCAGTTCCTGAGCCAAGGAGCCGTGGGAGGCTTGCCAGCGATCGGGATTGGGCGGGTTGGGCGGGGAAGACGGGAGGTTCTGTTTCAATCGCAGAATCCTCTCCACGGATTGTTGAACGCGGGCGAGGGCAACGGTTCCCTTGTCCACTTCCTGCGTAAGGTGGTCATGCAGAGCGCGCGCTTTTTCCGTATTGTTGCATATCATAAACATATCCAGACCGGCATTAATGCCCAATCGGGGGAGGGCTTCGAAATCATAATAGTTGTCCACCGCCTTCATCTCCAGGTCGTCGGACATGATGATGCCTTCAAATCCCAACTGTTGCCGCAAAATATTCTGCAGAATCGTCTTGGAAAATGTGGCGGGGTTTGTTTCATCCCAGGCGGTGTAGATCACGTGCGCGGTCATGATCACCTCCAGTCCCCGAGCGATGGTTTTTTTAAAGGGCAGAAGCTCAACCGCCTCCAGAGTTGCCGCATCCCTTTGAACGGTCGGCAAATCCAGATGCGAGTCGATTTGGGTATCGCCGTGACCGGGAAAATGCTTGCCTACGGGGATCACTCCGGCATCCCGGAATCCCTGAATAAACGCGTTGGCCAGCCGGGCCACGGTTTGCGGGTCGGAGGCAATTGCGCGGTCGCCGATGATGGGATTCTCCGGATTGGTGTGGACATCCAGCACGGGGGCATAATCCATATTGATCCCCACGTCCTTAAGTTCGGTGGCCAGCGCCCGGCCGAACCGGGAAGCCAGAGATTCCGATTGCGCATGGCCCAGACAACACAGCGGCGGATATTTCGTAAAGGGCTCCGTCAACCGGGCCACCCGCCCGCCTTCCTGATCGACCGAGATAAAGAGGGGCAATCCCGTGGAAGTAGAGGCCGCCACTTCCTGGAGATTCCGGATGAGGGTGTGCAACTGCACCGGGTTTTCATAATTGCGGCTGAACAGGATCAAACCGCCGACATGATGATTGCGGATGAGGTCCTCGGTCTCCCGGTTCAGGGTGGTGCCTTCGAACCCGATCATCAACATCTGGCCGGTCCATTCGGGCAAAACGGTGGGGGTGTTCAAGGAAGGTCGCTCCGGAATTAAAAGTGAGTCTTCATTTTAACCCGGACAGAGTAGCATCGATCCGGCCAATTTCAAATTGTTACCGGTTGGCGGACCGAGTTCCATGATGCGCTCGATAGGCGCCCGCGGATTTTATTTTGTCGGACCCGAAAGCGGTGTGATAAAATCCGGTAAAGAAGTTTAAAAATTTTTTATAGGTAAACGCATCATGTTAAGACGAGTCGTCTTTACCGGGTTGGGGGTTATCAGTCCCAATGGCACCGGTCGACAAAAATTCTGGGACAATACTTGCAACGGCGTCAGCGGCATTGATCGTATCGGCAGTTTTGATCCATCGGGGCTGGACTGCCAGATCGCCGGGGAGGTGCGCGGTTTTGTTCCGGGCGACTTCTATTCTGAAGCCGATTTGAAAAAACTACCGCGCGCCGTTCCGCTGGGTGTGGCTGCGTCGCAGGAAGCTTTGAAGGATGCCGGAATCGATTTTGATGAATTCGATGAGCAGGATTTTGAAAGTCTGGGTGTGCTGGTGGGCACCGGCGGCGCGGGTTTCGACTTTTCGGAAAAGCAGTTTGCTCATTATTATGCCGGGGACCTGCACAAAATCAGCCCCTACGCCATTCCCAATTCCCTGGTGGGGATGTTGTCGAGTGAAATTTCCATTTTTTTCGGCCTGCAGGGCCGCAGTCATGTGATTTCCAACGGGTGCACCAGCTCGACCGATGCGATGGGCTATGCCTTCAATGCCATCCGTTCCGGGCAGGAGGATTGGATGCTGACTGGCGGCGTGGAAGCTTGTGTGACCCCGGCCATGATGACGGGGTTTCAGCGCCTGCGGGCCAACCCGATTCATTTCAATGAGGACCCCACCCGCGGCTCACGTCCTTTCAACCGCGACCGGGAAGGGTTTGTGCTGGCCGAGGGAAGCTGGATGCTGGTGATGGAAGAGCTGGAGCACGCCCGAAAACGCAAGGCCCCGATCTATGCGGAGTTGATCGGTTACGGCACCACCTGCGACGCCTATCACCGGGTGGCGATCATGCCCGACGGCCGGCAGTCCACCCGCGCATTGCAATTGGCGA
>JAPUGN010000230.1 GCA_027298165.1 Nitrospinota bacterium | reverse complement strand
CGCCCGCCTGCCCGTCATCGAGCAGTTTGCGGAACATCTCGACCCCGGTCACGGTAGTTTTACTGGTCGGACGGAATCCGACGATTTCCACTTCCTCGCCCACTTTGATGACGCCGGTTTCGATACGGCCCGTCGCTACAGTCCCGCGGCCGGAGATACTGAAGATATCTTCGATCGGCATCAAAAATGGCTTGTCGACCGGGCGCTCGGGAACGGGGATGTACTCGTCCACCGCGGCCATCAGTTCATGAATGGATTTTGTTTTTTCCTCATCGTCGGAATTTTCCAGAGCCTGCAGTGCGCTACCGCGGATCACGGGAATGTCGTCGCCGGGAAATTCATATTTGCTCAACAAATCGCGCACTTCCAGCTCCACCAGGTCGAGCAGTTCTTCGTCGTCGACCATGTCGCATTTGTTCATGTACACCACGATCTTGGGAACACCGACCTGGCGTGCGAGCAGGATATGCTCCCGGGTCTGCGGCATGGGTCCGTCGGACGCACTGAGCACGAGGATGGCGCCGTCCATCTGCGCGGCGCCGGTGATCATATTCTTAACGTAGTCGGCATGGCCGGGGCAATCCACGTGGGCGTAATGCCTCTTTTCGGTTTGGTATTCAACGTGGGCGATGGCGATGGTGATGCCGCGTTCTTTTTCTTCCGGCGCCTTATCGATCTGATCGAAAGCAACACTCTCAGCCAAACCTTTTTTGGATAAAACTTCGGTGATGGCCGCTGTGAGCGTGGTTTTTCCGTGGTCTACGTGCCCAATGGTTCCTACATTGACATGCGGCTTATCTCTCACAAATTTTTCTTTAGCCATACCAGTTCACTCCGTTTTTTTGTCCAATCTCAGTTGGTTTATAATAGGGTTTGAAATTCAAATTTATGCCGGGACCTCACTAGAGGTGCCTTTGGATTTTGCAATAAGTTCCTCGGCAATACTATTGGGAACAACATCGTACTTTAAAAACTCCATGCTGTAGTTGGCTCGACCCTGGGTGGCAGAACGCAAATCCGTCGAATAACCGAACATTCCTGCCAGCGGGGCTTCCGCACGGATCACCTTGGCGCCCGCACGATCGCTTAAATCTTTGACTTTGCCGCGCTTTGAATTCAGGTTCCCGATAACATCCCCCATGAATTCTTCGGGGGTAACGATTTCCACATCCATAATGGGTTCCAGCAGGACGGGGCGGGCTTTTTTACACGCTTCCTGAAACGCAATGGACGCACAGATTTTAAACGCCATCTCCGAAGAATCCACGTCGTGGTACGATCCGTCGACTAAAGTGACCCGTACATCGACCACCGAATAGCCGCACTGGATACCGCGAATCATCGCTTCCTCGATGCCTTTTTGAACGGCGGGGATATATTCCCTGGGGATGGACCCGCCGACGATCTTGTTGATAAACTCGAATCCTGCGCCGGCTTCCCGGGGCTCCACTTTAATTTCCACATGTCCGTACTGCCCCCGGCCACCGGTCTGTTTGACGTATTTGAATTCGTGCTCCACGCCTTTGGTAATGGTTTCCCGGAACGCCACTTGCGGCTTGGAAACGTTGACATCCAGCGAAAACTCCCGCCGCATGCGATCCACCAGAATCTCCAGATGCAATTCACCCATTCCTGAGATAATAGTCTGGTTGGTTTCGGGATCGCTTCTGACTTCGAAGGTGGGGTCTTCCTGCTGGAGTTTGATGAGGCAATCGGAAAGCTTATCCTGTTCCGGCTTGCTTTTGGGTTCGATGGCCACGGAGATGACGGGCTGGGGGAAGGAGATGGCTTCCAGCACCACCGGATGATCTTCCGGGCAAAGGGTGTCACCGGTGAAGGTCTTTTTAAAACCGATGGCCGCGGCGATATCTCCGGCACCGACGGTCTTGACCTCCTCGCGCTTGTTGGCATGCATCCGCAAAAGGCGCCCGATACGCTCCCGCACGTTCTTGGTGGAATTGTAAATATAGGAACCGCTCGTGACCTCTCCCGAATACACTCGAATAAAAGCCAACTGCCCGACAAAGGGATCAGTCATGATCTTGAACGCCAGCGCGGACACCGGTTCCTTTAAATCGGCCTTGCGGGTCACTTCTTCCTGGTTGTTGGGGTTGATACCGACGATAGCCGGCACATCGAGAGGGGAAGGCAAATAATCGGGGACCGCATCCAGCAGCTGCTGAACGCCTTTGTTTTTGAAAGCGGCCCCACATAGAATCGGAGTGAACTTCAACTCCAACGTGCCTTTACGGATGGCGCGCTGGAGGTCTTCCAAAGCCACTTCCTCTCCTCCCAGATATTTTTCCATAATCGATTCATCCACGTCGGAGACGGCTTCCATAAGCTTCTCCCGGTATTCTTCAACCAAATCTTTCATATCTTCCGGAATCGGGACTTCATCAAACAATTCCCCCTTGGGGTTGTTTTCTTCCGGATAGGTGTATGCTGTCATTTTCACCAGATCCACCATCCCCACGAAATCGCTTTCGGCACCGATCGGCAACTGCAGGGGTACCGGGTTGGCGCTGAGGCGCTCTTTCATCTGGTTGATGCACTGCAGAAAATTGGCCCCGGACCGGTCCATTTTATTGACGAAACCAATACGCGGCACTTGATACTTGCTGGCCTGCCGCCATACCGTTTCCGATTGGGGCTCTACCCCGCCAACCGCGCAGAACACGCCGATGGCGCCATCGAGTACCCGCAGAGAGCGCTCCACCTCTGCCGTAAAGTCGACATGGCCGGGGGTGTCGATGATATTGATCTGATGATCGTTCCAAAAACAGGTCGTCGCGGCAGACGTAATGGTGATGCCCCGCTCCTGCTCCTGCTCCATCCAGTCCATGGTGGCGTTGCCGTCGTGGACCTCACCCATCTTATGGCTTTTGCCCGTGTAATAAAGAATCCGCTCAGTGGTAGTGGTTTTACCGGCGTCGATATGCGCAATGATTCCTATATTTCTAATTTTTCCCAGGTCGATTTTCTTACTCATAAATCCTATAGACCAAAAATTACCAGCGATAATGCGCAAACGCTTTATTGGCCTCGGCCATGCGGTGCACGTCTTCTTTTTTACGGATGGCCCCCCCGGTATTATTGAAAGCGTCGAGCAGTTCTCCGGTTAATTTATCCGCCATCGATCGACCCGCCCGCGCTTTAGCTTGGGCGATCATCCAGCGGATGCTCAGAGCCAATCGGCGGTTGCGGCTCACTTCTACGGGCACCTGATAAGTAGCACCACCGACGCGACGTGACTTAACTTCCAGCATCGGAGCGGCGTTTTCAATCGCCTTTTTAAATACATCCAATGCCTTTTCGTCCTTGAGTTTCTCTCCGATATTATCCAGCGCGGTGTACAGCACCCGCTCCGCCAGACTCTTTTTGCCTTTTTTCAGCAGGCTGTTCACAAACCGGGCCACCAGAATGTCGTTGTACTTCGGGTCCGGTAAAATCTGCCGCTTTTCAGCTTCTCGCCTTCGTGCCATAAATTAGATTTTCCTAATCATTTCTTTTTGGGTTTTTTGGCCCCATATTTGGATCGGGACTGCATCCGGTTGTCGACTCCCAAGGCATCCAGACAGCCCCGCACGACATGGTACCGGACGCCGGGGAGATCTTTGACCCGGCCGCCGCGAATCAGAACGATGGAGTGCTCCTGCAGGTTGTGGCCGACGCCAGGAATGTACGTGGTCACTTCCATGCCATTGGTCAGCCGCACCCGGGCGACCTTGCGCAAGGCTGAATTCGGCTTTTTGGGGGTGGATGTATACACCCGGACGCACACCCCCCGCTTCTGGGGACAGCGTTTCAAAGCCGGACTGGCCGTTTTAGTTATTGGACTTTTGCGGCCCGTTTTGACCAATTGATTGATAGTCGGCAAAATATACCTCTCTCAGCTCGGGGTTCCCACCAAATACGGGAATCCCTACCGTATAAAACCTTTGATTTTATTAGCGTTTTTAGACTCTGTCGCCAGCAGACGGAAAGTTTTGAATTTTAACACTCTACGGGCCGTAGTCAAGCGGAAATTTCTGGTTTATTCACAGGCGCGGGTGCTTCTTCAGCTTCTTCCTTCTTCTCTTCTACCTCTTCAATTTCCGGCTCTTCGATCCGAATGCCGCCGTAGGCCTCACAACCGGTCCCGGCTGGAATCAATCGTCCCATAATTACATTTTCCTTCAATCCGACCAGGTGATCTTCCTTGCCGCTGACGGCCACTTCCGTCAATACCCGGGTGGTCTCCTGAAACGACGCGGCAGAAATAAAGCTTTCCGTGCTGAGCGAGGACTTGGTAATCCCCAGCAGAACGGGCATGCCCTGGGCCGGTGCGCCCTTACTCTTGATGACTTCCTGATTCTTGACATTAAATACCTTTTTGGTGACCTGTTCGCCCACTAGAAGATCGGTATCACCGGGGTCTTCCACCTGCAGATGCCGGAGCATCTGGCGCACGATGATTTCAATGTGCTTGTCGTTGATGGACACGCCCTGCAATCGGTACACTTCCTGAACTTCGTTCACCAGGTATTTCTGGAGTTCGTTTTCACCCAAAATGCGGAGGATATCATGCGGGTTGGACGCGCCATCCATCAACGGTTCACCGGCCAGCACATCGTCACCTTCATGAACATTGATGTGCTTGCCGCGCGGGATGAGATACTCTCGCTCCTCGCCGCTGTCGTTGACAACCACAACTTTCCGCATGCCTTTGACGAATCCGCCGAACTTGACCTTACCGTCGATTTCGGTGATGGTGGCCTGTTCGTGAGGCTTCCGGGCTTCGAACAATTCCGCGACCCGTGGCAGACCCCCAGTGATATCCTTGGTCTTGGCGGTTTCGCGCGGTATCTTGACGATGACGTCGCCCGCATTCACCGCGGCACCCTCGTTGACGTTGATGTGGGCGCCTGCAGGCAAGATGTAGCGGCGCACGGTTTCGCCTTTGTCATCCTTGATTGAGATGCGCGGTTGCTTTTTCTCGTCGCGGTGACTGATGATGATCTTGGAGGACAATCCGGTGATTTCATCGAAGTCCTCTTTCATGGTCAGGCCTTCAACGATGTCGCCGAATGCGATGGTCCCGGACACCTCGGTCATAATGGAGTTGGTGTAGGGATCCCATTCCACCAGCGTCTGGCTCGGCTGAATCTCCTGCCCGTCGGCCACCTTCAGTTTGGCGGCGTACACGATGGAGTATTTTTCTTTTTCGCGGCCGTTTTCATCCTGTATGATCAGGTGTCCGTTGCGGTTCATCACGATGATTTCGCCGCGCTGGCTTTTGATAGTCCGCAGACCGGTATATTTGACGATGCCGCCTTTTTTGGTGCTGAGCGTAGTTTTTTCGACCACCCGGCTGGCGGTACCGCCGATATGGAAAGTCCGCATGGTGAGCTGGGTTCCGGGTTCGCCGATGGATTGCGCCGCGATGACGCCAACCGGTTCACCGATTTCCGCCCAGTCCATGGTGGCCAGATTTCTTCCGTAACATTTGACGCACAATCCCTGTTGCGATTCGCAGGTCAGGTTCGAGCGAATGCGGACTTTTTCGATACCCGCATTTTCGACGATTTCAATCGCTCTCTCATCAATCAATTCGTTGGCTTTGATCAATACTTCGTTGGTGAACGGATCGACGATGTCGTCCAACGCGGTCCGCCCCAGAATGCGCTCGGACAACGGTTGGATGATTTCACCCGCTTCCACCAGGGAGTAGATATCGATCCCCCGCAGGGTGCCACAATCTTCTTCGAGGATGATGATGTCCTGCGCCACATCCACCAAGCGCCGCGTCAGGTAACCTGAGTTCGCGGTTTTGAGCGCGGTATCCGCCAGGCCTTTGCGTGCGCCATGAGTGGAGATGAAGTACTGGATCACTGACAACCCTTCACGAAAATTCGCGGTGATGGGGGTTTCGATGATTTCGCCGGAGGGCTTGGCCATCAACCCGCGCATGCCCGCCAACTGCCGCAACTGCTGGGAACTGCCGCGGGCACCGGAATCGGCCATGATGAAGAGGGAGTTGAAGTCCTTGTGGTCTTGACCTTTGACGATGCGCTCATCCTCATCCTCCAGCTC
>JAPUGN010000023.1 GCA_027298165.1 Nitrospinota bacterium | reverse complement strand
GGGGTACGGGTGGTGGACGCTCCGGAAAAAACCGAATACCCCCTGGCGGTAGACGCGGCGGGTAGAGACGAAGTCATGGTGGGGCGTATCCGCTCCGACCTGGATAACCCCCGCGCGGTCAATCTGTGGATCGTGTCGGATAATTTACGCAAGGGTGCGGCTTTGAATGCCATCCAGATCGCGGAAGTTTTGATCCATAGATGACCCCGCGTTTTTCAAACCTTCCGTTCAAACCTTTCCTTTCCAATAAGACGTGAATGGTATAAAATACAAAGATATAGGGAAATCGTCCCTGCAGTTTGCAAAAGGAACCCACAATGGATCAAAAACCTGCCCCGAAACGCATCAAGGAAGAGTCCCAAAATTCCGAAACCGACCCTTCCAGCGAGTCCGAGGCCAGCCAACTCCGTCAACTGGTAAAGGTGGCCGGCCATGAGCGTAAAAATCTTCAGTTGCTGATCGAATATCTGGACAAGAAATCAGAAGAGATCGACGATAAAAAACTGTTCCTGGAAAAAATCAACCGGCAGATTCCCGACACCCTCCACATGCTGGAAGCCCTGAACCGCCAGATGGACGAGATCAAGGCCATGGACACTCGTTTGAGCGAAGAGCTCAAGGAAAAGACCCGGCTGATTAAAACCGCCGATAAAAACGTCAACCGTCTGGATTATATTCTCGGCACGATTGCCAAGCAGGTCGAGGAGGTTATGGGTTTCAAGGAAATGATGAAATCCGGCTCCAAGCAGATCCGGAAAATGAATCAAGTGATTGACGATCTGGGAGCCAAGTTCGACCACCTGAAAGGGGAGAAGGAATGGGTGGAGAGTTATGCCCGGGACAAGGAAGAGCTTCGCAGTCTGCTGGACCGTATGCACGTCGATACCGAAAAATTACTGGGGCAGGATCCGTTGATCCGGGAAACACAGGAAAACCTGGAAAAGTTGAACCGGGATATCAACGACCTGAAGGTGGAATCCAAAAATATTTCCGCCAAAAAGGATACCCTTCAAGCCGTGACCCAAAAGTTGCAGGAATGGGAAGGGTTGATCGGCGAGGTCGACGGCCGGATTCAAAGTTTGGTCCAGGAGGGTCAACGCATCGACCAGGCTGAAGAGAAGGTCAATCAGTTGAACGCGTTCCTGACTGATGAGGTCAGCATCCGGATGGACCAACTGCAAGAAGAGATGAAGGTTATCGAAAAGGCACGCGAGCAAATGGGCCGGTTTGCCGGATTGGCGGATGCGGCGGATCAAACACTCAAGCAGTTCGAAGGCGAAATTCAAAAAGCCGGGCAGGTTCGCGAGGCCATTTCCAAAAACGATGGGATGATTCAGAAAATCGATGAGGCGATGGAGGAAATCGGTCGCAAACAACCGCTGGTGGAGCAAATCGAAAAGAAAGTCAACGAGCTGAGCTCCATGGTGCTCAATCTCGATGTGAAAATGGAAAATCAGCTCCAACGCAAAGCCTTGATCGAAAGACTGGATAAGAAATTTGAAGGGTTGGATTTTTATATCGAGGAAGCCAACCTGAAAATCAACAAGCTTTCAAAGAAAACCGGGTTTGTGGAGCAGGTGGATGACAAACTGGAGAATCTGAGGGAATTGTCGGAACGACTGGATGATAAAATTCTGGACCTCGCCAAGGGGAAATCCGGTATTGACGATCAAGAAAAACGAATGACCGATCTCGCCTCCGAAATGCACCGGATGGAAACAGAACTCCGGTCCCGGTTCGACAAGGTTCAGCAATCGAAAGATGAGATCGCCGGCGTGGAAGAATTGTGCAAGGACCTGGGGCTGGTATCCAAGCATTTCGATGAGAAGCTGGCCAGCCTGAAACAGGAAGCCGGCTTTGTGGGCGACATTGAAAATAAAATCCAGGGCCTGGAATCCCTGCTGAAGGATTTGAAGGCGCGCCAGGAAATTCTGGGAGATAAGGAAGAACAGCTCACCCATGCTGAGAAGAAAATGGAACAATTCGATAGCCAGATTTCCAGCTTGGAAATGCGGTTTCAGGAAATCGCTTCCGGCGAGGACCGGGTTCGCCGCACTCAAGAAAAACTCAGCGAACTGGACGGGACCATCGCCAAAATCGATTCCGACACAAACCGCATCGACCGGGAAAAAGAGAGCCTGGGTCGGATTTCACAAAATATGGAAAAAGTGCTCGCCCTGTCCGACAACGTGGATGAAAAAATCGAGATGCTCTCCGACAAGATGAGTCACCTGGAAGTACTGGAGCAACGGATGCAGGATCTTCAGGAAAAAATAGAAGGCATGAGCAAGGATACCGATTCGGTGAATCATGTGGACGGGCAGATCGCCGAACTCAAATTTCTTTTAAAAGAAATCGATAAACGTAAACAAGCTATGGACTGAAACTTCTAAGATGACCGGCCTTCAGGGTTTTCAATGTGCTCCGTCGTTAATAGGTTTTTCATCGGTCCCACCTGCAACCCAACCGATTGATCTCATTTTCAGATTCCGGGGGAAATTCAATGGCAGAAAACATTTTGGGCGTCTTCGGCGGAAGCGGCCTGTACGCCATGAAGGACCTCAAGGTTGTAGATACGGTTTCCGTTGACACGCCTTTTGGAAATCCCTCGGACTCGCTGGTTGTGGGCGATTTGGAAGGAACCCGCCTGGTGTTTCTGCCGCGCCATGGTGTGGGGCACCGCATCACCCCTTCGGAAATCAATTACCGGGCCAACATCTTCGCCATGAAAAAGCTGGGCGTTGAGCGCATCATTTCCGTCAGCGCCGTCGGCAGCATGAAGGAAGAGATCATCCCCGGCCATATCGTAATCCCCGACCAGTTCATCGATCGCACCTTTCGCCGCAAGACGACGTTTTTCGAAGGGGGCATCGCCGGCCATGTCAGCCTGGCCGATCCCATTTGCGATGAATTGCACGAGGTAGTGCTGGAGTCCAGTCAACAGGCGGGTGCCACGGTGCATCCCGGGGGAACCTATATCTGTATCGAAGGCCCCCAGTTTTCAACCCGGGCCGAATCGTTTTTGTATCGCAGTTGGGGTGTCGACGTGATCGGCATGACCAACGTCACCGAAGCCAAGCTCGCCCGCGAAGCCGGCCTTTGTTATGCTACTATCGCCCTCGCTACCGACTACGACTGCTGGCATCGGGAAGAAGAGGCCGTGACGCTGGAGGCGGTCCTCGAAATCATGCACAACAATGTGGAGTTGGCCCAGACCATCCTCAAGGAAATCGTCAAAAAGCCGGTATTGAAAAGGTCCTGTTCCTGCGGCGAGGCGGCCACAAACGCCATCGTAACCGATAAAGCGCTGATCCCGGATGCGTTGAAAAAAGATTTGGAAATTTTATTCGGAAAGCTATGAAGCGAACACGATCGGAGTCCCTGTTCCAAACAGCTCAACAATATATCCCGGGCGGCGTCAACAGCCCCGTGCGGGCGTTCAAAGCGGTCGGCGGCAACCCGCTGTTCATCGCCAAAGGGAAGGGGTCGCGTATCACCGATGCCGACGGCAACGAGTTTATTGATTACGTTTCCTCTTGGGGACCTTTGATTTTCGGGCATGCCCATCCCAAAATTGTCGAGGCGATCAGCCGGCAGGCCAGACTCGGAACCAGTTTCGGCGCGTCGACGGAACTGGAAATCGACCTGGCGCAAAAAATAGTGGAGGCCGTGCCGACCATCGAGACCGTGCGGATGGTCAGCTCGGGTACTGAAGCGACCCTGAGCGCGCTCCGTCTCGCCCGCGGGTTTACCGGACGGGACAAGATCGTCAAGTTTGATGGATGCTACCACGGGCATAGCGACAGCCTGCTGGTCAAGGCCGGGTCGGGGGTGCTGTCCCTGGGTCTTCCGGATTGCCCGGGGATCGTCAATGATCTCGCCAAAAAGACGCTGACCCTTCCTTATAATGACTCCACCGCCGTGGAGGAGTTGTTTGCGAATATGGGGAAGGAGATCGCCTGCCTGATCGTCGAGCCGATCGGCGGTAACATGGGCGTGGTGCCGCCTCAGCCGGGATTTCTCGAGGTGCTGCGGAAAGTGACCTCCCAGTCTGGCGCTCTGCTGATCTTCGACGAAGTGATTACCGGGTTCCGCGTTGCGTTCGGCGGCGCTCAGAAATTGTACCGGGTATCACCGGATTTGACCTGCCTGGGAAAAATCATCGGCGGCGGATTGCCGGTGGGGGCCTATGGCGGGAAGAAAGAGATCATGGACCACATCGCGCCCACCGGGGCCGTGTACCAGGCGGGAACCCTGTCGGGCAATCCCCTGGCGGTGACCGCCGGTATTGAGATGCTCAACCTGTTGTCCCAGCCCGGGGTGTACGACGATCTCGAAAAGAAGAGCGAACGGTTGTGTCAGGGATTTAAAGAAAACGTCAAGCAAGCGAGTGTGACTACCACGTTCACGCGAGTCGGATCCATGTTCTCGATGTTTTTCACCGATCAGGAAATCGTCAGCTTGGATTCGGTCAAAACTTCCGATACCGACTTGTTCAAACGCTATTTCAATGCCATGCTGGAGGAGGGGATTTACATCGCGCCTTCCCAGTTCGAGGCGGGGTTCATGTCCGCCGTTCATACGGAAAAAGATATTGATCAAACCATTGAGGCTCAGGCCCGCGCTCTCAAGAAAGCGGCGGGTTGATGCCATCCTCCAACGAAAAAGAATAACGTTATGAGCGAAATCATTGGAGTGCAAGCGAGACAGATTCTGGATTCCCGCGGGAATCCCACCGTGGAAGTGGACGTTTACCTGGAAGACGGGTTGATGGGCCGGGCATCGGTGCCTTCCGGCGCGTCCACCGGCTCCCGCGAAGCCATCGAACTGCGTGACGGGAACCCCAAAGTCTACCTGGGCAAGGGCGTCCAGAAAGCGATCAAAAACGTTAATGTCAAGATCGCCCCGGAGTTGGTCGGTATCGAAGTGACCGAGCAGGCTCTGATCGACAAATTGATGATCGAAATCGACGGCACCAAAAACAAATCAAAACTCGGCGCCAACGCCATGCTGGGGGTGTCGCTCGCCGTGGCCAAGGCAGCGGCGCATGATTTGGACCTGCCGCTGTTCAAATACATCGGCGGCACCAACGCCTGTGAAATGCCGGTGCCTATGATGAATGTCCTCAACGGCGGCTCGCATGCCGACAATAACGTCGATATTCAGGAATTCATGATCATGCCGGTCGGCGCGAAGAGCTTTTCCGAGGCCCTGCGCATGGGGACGGAAGTCTTCCATCATTTGAAATCGGTGCTCAAAAAGAAAAAGTACAACACTGCCGTGGGCGACGAAGGGGGCTTCGCGCCCGATTTAAAGTCCAACGCCGAAGCCATCGAGGTGCTGATTCAGGCGGTTAAAAACGCGGGATACAAAATCGAAAAGGATATTCTCCTTGCCCTGGATGTGGCTGCCAGCGAATTGTATTCCAATAAAAAATACACCCTCGCCGCAGAAAAGAATGCGCGTTTGAGTTCCGGAGAAATGGTGGCCTATCTGGAAAAACTCGTTAAGAAGTATCCCATCGTTAGCGTCGAAGATGGCTTGGCGGAAAACGATTGGAAAGGATGGAAGCAGTTGACGGATAAGGTAGGGAACCGGACGCAGTTGGTCGGGGACGATATATTTGTCACCAATACCGAGATTCTCGCGAAGGGGATCAAGGAAGGTATTGCCAACTCCATTCTGATCAAGGTCAACCAGATCGGAACGTTGACGGAAACACTGGCGGCGGTCGAAATGGCAAAACGCGCCGAATACACCGCCGTTATTTCCCACCGGTCAGGTGAAACGGAGGATACCACCATTGCCGATATCGCGGTAGCGGTCAATGCCGGACAGATTAAAACCGGGTCGCTGTGCCGGACCGATCGAGTGGCCAAATACAATCAGTTACTCCGGATTGAGGAAACACTGGGCTCCAGTGCTATTTACAAAGGAAGCGAAGTCTTCTACAACCTGGCGGGATAACCATGCAGTGGTTTAAAGCGCTCCAACATTCGATCCTGAAATGGACCAAGGCCCAGAAAACCCTGGCGCTGGGGCTGATTCTGATTGTGGCGATGGTCCTGGCCGCAATTTTCAGCGATAAAGGCTTCATGAATGTCTATGACTTCACAGAAGAGCTGGATTATATGAAACAGCGCAATACGGCTTTAGCGGAAGAGAATACAGGCATCCGGAAAGAGATCGAAGGCCTCAAATCCGACCCCTATGCGATTGAAATGCTCGCCCGGGACAAACTCAATCTGGTCAAGCCCGGGGAGCGCGTTTATCAGATCGTCCGGGAGCCCCCGCCGCCTGAAAAGACCCCTTAGCCCTCTTTTTGACCCTTCGCCATCCCCCTGAAAAGGTTCGCTTTCCGAAATAGGCCCACCGATCTTCCACACCAAAAAATTAAATTATAAGTTATTAAAAACATATATTTACTGATTATATATTAATGTTTTTAGTTAATAAATTAAGGCAAAAGCCGTGGTCGACTCCTAAAATTCTTCCTGAGAATACAATAACCTATTGAAATTTTTGAAATAAATGGTAAATTAGAAGCATACTTGGAGAAATTAGAGAGTCGGTAAAACACAGGTGCAAGAGATTGACCCTGTGGACTTGGTTAAGAACGGATAGTTCGTCCCGTTCAACCTTGCGGGTCCGTTTAATGGGCTCAAAGGCTTTGATTTTATTTTGATTATTTACTTATCTTCCAGAGGGGGCCATCCGATAAGTAAAGCTAAATCAATGATTATCAAAGTTTGATCGCAAGCTTTTCCAGCTTTGCGTCTGGGTTGAATACGCATTATTCTGTCTAATCAAGGACTTAAGGTTTAATTACTTTTAAGGAGGGAGCATGACCAAGCAGGATATTATCAACCATGTTTCTCAGGAAGCGAGCTTGTCCAGATCCAAGGCCGAGGAAGCCGTAGAAACGGTGATCAAGCTTATCAAGGAATCCTTGGGGCAAGGCGAACCTGTAATTTTGCGCCGGTTCGGTACTTTCCAAGTTAAGCAAAAATCAAAGCGTATGGGTCGCAACCCGAAGACCGGTGAAGAAGCGGAAATTTCAGAACGTAAAGTGGTCCGTTTTAAATCCGGAAAGCATTTCAAGCAGGCGGTGAACGATTCCAATGGTTAACCCCCCTCTCAGGTTTGGTTATCCCTCGTTTGAAGTCATAAAATCAGCATGGCGTCGCCATAGCTGAAAAATTGGTATTGAGCTTGAATGGCCTCCTCGTAAGCTTGTTTTAGATAAGAAGGGCCTGCAAACGCGCAGGTCAGCATGTAAAGGGTGGATTGGGGTAGGTGAAAATTGGTGAGCAGGTGGTCCGTATTGCGGAACGTTTGCCCCGGATAAATAAACCGATCCGTCCAACCCGATACATCGCATTTTTCCTCCCGTTGGAAATCCACAGATTCCAGAACCCGCGTCACCGTTGTTCCCACCGCCATAATTTTTCTGTCCTGATCTTTGGCCTGCCGGAGAGTGTTCCAAGTATCCGCCGGAATTTGATAGTACTCCGCTTTCATCTGATGATGCTCTATCTCTTCCACCCGGACGGGCTGAAAGGTGCCGGGTCCGATATGCAAGGTCAAATACACTGGCTCTGCGCACTCCGATAATTGCCCTAACATTTCATTCGTAAAATGCAGGCCGGCCGTCGGCGCGGCAATCGCCCCCGGTTGTTTTGCGAAGATGGTTTGATATCGTTCGCGATCCAGTGGGTCCGTATCCGCCCCATCACCTAAGGGCCGATGAATGTAATGCGGCAGGGGCATTTTCCCGAACGTCTCCAGCTGGTTTTCGAGATCCGGGTTCGCTGAGAACCGGATCAACCCCATATCGTTTTGACGTTCCACAAACTCCGCTTCAAGGTTTCCTTCACCGAAGATCAACCGTTGACCCGGCTTGAATTTTTTCAAATCCTTCATCAATACCTGCCAAGTTCCCGGACATTCCTCCTTCACCAAAAGAATTTCGATGGCTCTTCCCTGATTCTCCAAAGTGCCTTCCAGTTTTGCCGGGAGTACCCGCGTGTCATTGAAAACCATAACCGGGTGGTCTGTCAGGTAATGTGGTAAATCGCTGAACGCGGCGTGTTTGATGGTGTGCGAAGACCGGTCAAGGACCAGCAGGCGGGACCCGCCTCTTTGCGGGCTGGGGGTCTGGGCGATCAGTTCCTGGGGAAGGTGAAAGTCGAAATCGGACAGTTTCATGAGGGGTAGGACAGCTCCGGACCAGAGGTTATTGATTAATTTACAACTATTTAACCCGAAATGGGGGTTGACCTCAGAGGGTATTTATTATATTCTGCCCCGGTTTTCAGGGAGAGTTTACTTTTACATATTCCATAATCATCAGGGAAAAACAATGGGTAAAACACTAAAAACCATCAGCTTGGTTCTCTTGTCAGCCATTTTTCTGATCGGCGTTGCGGATGAGGCTGACGCCAAAAAGAAAAAAAAGAAAATTCCCAAAAAACCCAGTTACGTGGGTGCCGTCAAATGTAACGGCAGTTGCCATGATCCCTACTACCAGGCATGGGTGGACTCTCCTCACGGCAAGGCGTTTAACCTTTTGAAGCCGGGCGAGCGTGCCGAGGCCAAGAAGAAAGCCAAGCTGGACCCTGAAAAAGATTATACCGCCGACCCACAATGCCTCCGGTGCCACACCACCGGGTATCGGCAGAAGGGCGGTTTCAAACCTGCGGGAAGTAAAAGTAAAAAGGGCAAGGATATCAGCACCAAGATCGATCCGGAAGAACCCAGTTTAGAGCAGGTGGGATGTGAAATGTGCCATTCCGCCGCCGGGGGAGCGCAGTTCCGGGTGGTCATGAAGAACACCAAAGGTGATTATAAAAAGTCCGATACGGAAAAATATGGTCAGCGCTGGGATTATGAAAACGTCTGCACCCGCTGTCACAACCATCCCAAGAATCCGCATAAAAAGGGCAAGCTGGACTTTGCCAAGGCCACGATCCACCCGATCGCCAAGTATTTTAACGAGGACAATGCCGATCAGGATATTGTGAAGGACGGCAAAGTCAAGGACCGGGCCAAGGAAACGGCCAAATCCGAGGAAAAGGGTTTGCGGATCGAGGATTGGAATTTCAAAAAGGGCAAACTGAAATTCGCCAAGGGCACCCGGCCTTACAGCTCTAAAAAGAAGAAATTCTACTACATAAAATAGGCTTTTATTTAATTAAGCTTTAACATATAAAGGGAGGACGGTCCGAGGATCGTTCTCCCTTTATTCGTATATTTCTGGAACTCCCAATGAGCGACAAGCAATATGTGAAAAACATTCTGTGTATCGGCGCCGGGTATGTCGGCGGACCCACCATGACCGTGATCGCCAATTTCTGTCCCGATTACAAAGTCACGGTGGTCGACA
>JAPUGN010000229.1 GCA_027298165.1 Nitrospinota bacterium | reverse complement strand
AAACTGGTCGGCGGCGTGGCTATCATCAAAGTCGGTGCAGCTACCGAAACCGAGATGAAGGAAAAGAAAGCCCGCGTCGAAGACGCTTTGCACGCAACCCGTGCCGCGGTCGAAGAAGGCATCGTGGCCGGCGGCGGTGTGGCGTACCTGCGGTGTCTGAAAGCTCTCGACAAAATCGAAGGCGACCACGATTTCTTGATGGGCGTGAAGATCATCCGACGCGCTCTCGAGGAACCGATTCGCCAAATCGCCGCCAACGCCGGCGAAGAGGGCACCGTGGTCACCGAAAAGGTCAAAAGCCTGAAGGGCAATGTGGGATATGACGCCCGCACTGGCGAGTACGTCGATATGATCAAGGAAGGCATCATCGACCCGGCCAAAGTCGCCCGCACCGCACTGCAGAACGCGGCCAGCATTTCGGGTCTTTTGCTCACCACGGAAGCGTTGATCGCCGACCTTCCGGAGGAGAAGGAAGATCATGCCCATGGTCCGGCTGGCGGCGGCATGGGCGGTATGGGCGGCATGATGTAATCCCGCTCTTCATTAAGCATGAAACACCCACCCCCGGTCTCCGGACCGGGGGTTTTTCTTTTAAATTTGACTTATCTCCGCTAATCGTATAACAACATTTAAATCAATTATTTAAACCCTATCCGAACTTGTATCTCGGAAGCATGAACCGCGCTGGAGAGTGATTTCGCCCCTCCGGTTTTGGGTTATGTACGCCCGGATTACGCCCCGCTAAACTTTTGTTCCCCGTTGTGTTAAATTCAGGGGCCTTTTGAGACTCAACCCGGGCGTTGTCCACCGGTCGATCCGATTTTAACCATCAACCTCCCCTGTGGGTTCCTATTGATCAGCCTCCTGCAACCTCACCCACGCGCTTCACACAGACCCCGATTTGCTGAAGCGGGTTTTTGCGACCTGCTCCTCCTGTGTTTGTTTCTTCCAAATACGCTGTGGGCGGAATCGCCCCTGTCACTGGTAATCGAGAATCAAACCTATATTTATAATCAGGAACTCTCCGCGGAAGTGGACTCAAGTCTGCAGACTGAAGGGTTCACCCTAATCGGAAATCTGGTCAAACCCTTTTTCCGATACAAGATCAACAAGGTCCTGCAGGTGGAAGCGGGAATTTTGTGGAACGCCGAATTCGGCGAGGACGATCAAGCGGACGAGGTGGACCCGGTGATTGCCCTGCATTGGGATTTTTCCCCGGGTTTGCGGTTTACCGCCGGGACCCTCGACCGGAACCATCCGATGCACGACGCTTTTTTCAACGATGTCCTGCGTTATCGGGAGCCCATCGAGCAGGGGTTTCAGTTCAAGGCGGATATCGAACACCTGCGCCAGGACCTGTGGCTGAGCTGGGAGGAGCGCGAAACCGCCACGCAACGGGAAAAGTTTTCCATCGGTGATGTCACGCAGGTGAAGGCGGGAGGCTTTATGCTGGAGGGTCAGCTGTACTGGGTGCACCTGGGCGGCCAACAGAATTCCGGTCCCGGAGTGTTCAACAATTTAAGTTTGGGCGCCGGCGGCGGCTACACCTATCGCCCCGAAAAATCCGCCGGCGTTCCGGGCTGGCTCGATGAAATCGGTTTCACCGTGCATTACCTGAAAAATATCGACGACCCGCCAGGCCTGCCGGAAGTCGACGAAGAAGGCATGGCCTACCGTGCCTTCCTTACGGTGGGAGGTGCGTACGTTTATTATCAGCATTGGCGGGGCGGCAGTCTTAATTTCAATTCGCCGCGGGGCGACGTCACCATGCCCGGCATTCCGTTGGCCAAGGGCGACCCCATGTACCGTGCGCGGATATACGATGAGGTCGGGGTGGTCAAATCCTGGCAGTTAGCGGACGAGGTGATCGCGACGGCGGATGTACGGGGACAGTTTCTACTGGGGCGGTTCCAACCCATCATGGTTTTTAACATCACCTGGCGGCCGGAGTTTCCATTGTTTGAGGAGTACTTTAAAACCCGCACCCCGCCCAAACCCGAATCCATCGAGCCCCCCATTGGACGGCCCTACGGTTTTTGAACGATGTCCTGCCCGCCGGGTCATTCATACTCTTCCGGCGAGGTGGTTCCCCGAATCTGATCATATTTCCCGCGCAGGTAACCCCGGGCGCTTTTAAAAGTCTCATAAACCCACCCGCGGTCGTAATAATAAATAATCATTAACGTATGCCGGGGTTTGTCCTCCGCGCGCATTTGACGAACGCTGTGCCAACTGTCGGGTGACACGCCGAAGGCATAGCCGGAATTGGGCGCAAACGGCATCACCTTACCATCGCTGAACGAACCATCCGGCCGTTGCTCATGAAAAAGTGTGCCGAGATGGATCTGAGATTCATCGGCAGGAAGATAGTACTGAGCCGTGAGCGCCTTGCGGGGGGAGTCAGGGTGTATGGTGATTTTGTAACCGGCGATGTCCCGGAACAGCACCAGGAAAGCATTGATTTTTATTTTTTCAATGGGTCGTCCCGTGACCCTTTGAAGAACTTCTGCGAATTTATGTGTGTACGCGGATTTAACAGTTGAGGACTTCATTTGACGGGCGATTTCATGCCAGAAGGTCCTCTGGCTCCCCGGCAACCGGTTTATATTGGCGGGCAACAGATCAAACTTCATGCGGGCGCTTCGCCCATCTGGAAGCAGGGCGTCATGGTGCCGCAATTCACGATAAAATTTTGTGTCGGGGAGATTCTCCAGTATTTCGGGATAGATTGCCGGGTCGAACGGGGAAACCAGCTCCAGATGTCCAAAAGGACAAGTGCTGAGTGGGGTGTCGCGAATTCGCTCACTCTGGTATTGGCCAGCCTTTTCAAGAATACCCATGGGTGGATTGGCGGGTCCGGTAAAAAACAGTTATTATCATCCAAGCGGATCATCCGCTCAAACCGAACCTGTGGAATTCATGTTGAACGTCGCAGTTTTGAACCCCATACGTCTTCGATGGGAAGCATCGCATGCCATTCAATTTTACGACAGAGAACTCCGATCTATTTTTTCCATCAGATGATCCAGAATTTCCTTGCCACTGGCAAATTGGTTCGAAGCCCCTTTTTCGCTGAACCATTGGCGGATTTTGCTCAGGACCCGGGAATAGGGATAGCGGGAAAAGTAATACTTTAAAGTGGTTCTTCGGGCCACGATACTTTTGATCCGCTCATAATTTCCATCTATTTCATCCTGAATTTTCCGAGGGGGCTCGCTAATTTTTTTTAAAAATAGAAAGATATTGCCCCCATCCCCGCCCATTAATTTCTCGATCACTACAAATCCCGCTCGTTCAGCCATTCGGCGCAATGTGGATTGATTGAAATTATATAAATGCGCCGCGTGGAAAGTATTGCTGGGCAATGAGCAGATGGCCTCGATGTTCGGCACCTCAATAATCAGTAAACCGTCGGTGGCCAGAAAGGAGTGAATTTTTTTCAGGATGTCCGCCGGGTTGTCCATGTGCTCCAAAACATGCCACAGAGTGACCATCTCGAATGAGTTATCTTCAAATTGGGTATTTTGAAGAAAGCCGGTTTTAATATTCAGCTGATATTCACTCTTCGCGTATTCCGAGTAACCTTCATTGGGCTCGATGCCGAAGGCATCATAACCCAGTTTTTTCAGCAGATATAAAAACTCGCCTCCTCCCGAACCCACCTCCAGAACTCTCCAGCGGGGCTTTAGCAAATGTTTGAGTAAATCGAAACGGCCCACGGCCGCACGGGCGGCTCTGAAAATATGTTTTTTCTTTGGGGTAAACGTCCCTTTATATCGAATGCGATAGTGTTTTTGATAATAAATTAAGGGATCCAAGGGAAAGGGATGGCTCCAAACCAACCCGCATTTTTTGCAAATGACGGTATTGAGGGGTTCATTTCCTCTTCCAATTTTAGACAAAACATCGTATTCCGTTGAACCGCACAGGTTGCATTGACTGGAAGGATTTATGGTTTTGGGGGGAACGGAATCCGGCTTTGAGTGACCGAGAGCAGGCATAAGGGCATCGGAAACGAAACTTCTATTTATGAAATAACGCTTTCATTCTCAGGGTGTCCAAAATCCAATCAAAAGCGGCAAAAGAAATCTCCTTGTGCGTCTTATATACCCTATAAATCGTCATGGCTAAAAAGAAAATGTTAGGCACCCCATCAGAAAACAGGGAATTCACCTTACCGACGGCCCCCAGATTTCCGATGGACACCCATACTAATATAACACGTTGATTGCCGCGGCAGCCATGAATCCGCCAGATTTGTGGGTCCGGTTGGATTTGATTCCCAGTGGAGCTCCGACCAGCGCGAAAAATTTTCTATCGGCGATGTCACTCAATTGAAGGCGGGAGGTTTCATGCTGGAGGGACAGGTGCACTGGGTGCATCTGGGCGGCCCTAGGGTTTATGAATGATGTCCGGTTCGCCGTCAAAGTTCCGGTCTTTTTCCACGCGGATAATTTTCCCAGCCGGATCGAAGACTTCCCATAAGTCGGCCCTGGCATCGTAGTTGGTATCATATTCCGCGCGCTCCAGTTTTTCCGAGGCGTTCAGGTGCTGCCACTGGTCGGGCTTCCGGTCGCCGTTGGTATCGAAGGCCGCCTCCACCATTTTATCGTCAACAAAGCGATCCCAACGGTCCACCGTTCCATCGTGGTTGGTGTCGTGCTCCATCTTTTCCAGCTTCCCGCGGTCATCATAAAATTCCCAGACATCGGTTTTGCCGTCGTGGTTGTCGTCGAGTTCCCCGCGCATTAATTTTCCCGCCGGACTGAAAAACGCCTTCCAGTTAATCTTGCCGTCGTTGTTGGAATCTTTTTCGATACGGTCAATCTTGTTGTTTTCGGAGTAAAATTGGATCTGCTCGAAGGTCCCGTCATAATCGGTATCGAATTCGATCCGCTCCAAATTTTTAGGAGATGAGAAAAACTGGATTTGGTCGACTTTGCCGTCGAGGTTCAGGTCGTACTCAACCTTTTCTACCCGGTCATCGGCGTCGGCATGGTGCCACTGGTCGATCTGGCCATCGAAATTGGAATCCACCTCCGTCACCCCGGCCAATACCGGCAAGCCTCCCGTCAGGAACCACATTCCCAACACAAAAATCCCTAATGATCTTTTATTCATGATTCAACCCGGTCGGAAAATTTTCACCGATTGTAGCATGAGGTCCAACCAGGAGACACTGAAAATCTATGGGGCACTCCCTGGCTCAAACACCACATCGAACAACTGAGCGGATTTTTTAACCGCGTTGGCGATGACCAACGCAAAATCCTGGCTGATGCGGGAAAAACCTTGTTGCCACTGCGGGTCCAACGTCAGAGGCATCTGGCTGTTCTTTCCCTGAAATGCCTGCATGAAGTTTTTCTTCAACAACGGTTCAACCCAGGTCAACGGTTCCACTTGAGTGTCCGTGAGGATTGCCCCAACAATTGTGCCCTGAGGATCTATCGCAATGGCCACCACTACCGGACCATGCCGGGTGAACTCTACCATCGAGATCATCACCCTCTGCAACCGTCCCTGCGGGTCCCGGCTGATGAAAAATTTGAAATGAGCGGCGCGAGTATCCCAATTGTCGAACGAGCGTAATTTTTCAAGTTGGCCGGGTGTCAGATCCACTTCCTTGACGAATAGTTTTCCCTTGGGGAGGAGCCGCTGTACGGTTTCTTTCGTAGACAGCAGTTTCACGTTTGCAGACACATGGGCCCACGCGTCCGGTGCTATCCAAAGTATTCCTAACACCATCAAAAGTACAAGGTTCGCAGTTTTTATTTTCATCTTTATTCCCTCTACAAAATAATATTCAGAAACGGGCTACCAATTCCACAATGAAACTGTGCCGGTTGTTGACGGGGTTACCTGCTTCGTCCTCAAAAATGGTGTTAGGACCTGTTTCATTGACCCAGTCGTAGCGGTACTCGAATCTCACATCGATGCCGGAGACCAGGTGTTGCGACTGCGGGATCATCCCCATGCCCAGGTACCCCAGAAAATCGGGTGAAATATGAAACACTGGAGCGAAGGTGACTTCGTTCATCGTTCTTTTTTGACGATGGGCCGCTTCGATATCCGCCCTGCCGTCGATGTCCGCCAGAAAGCTATAACGCCCCGTCAAACCAAAATACCGGACGAAATCGTAATGTAGAGTTACCTGGCCGCTCAACCACTCGGCATGATCGCCGGGATTTCTCAGCGACTGATTTTCCTCCCGGCCATAAGCCACCTCCAGACCGATCAGCCAATTTCCGGGAGTCAGCGTTGCCGCCAGGTCGAACACCTGGCGCGTATCCCGCGAGTTGCCCTCCACCTCCGGTCCCACGATATAGGAAAACTTGGTGTTCACCCAGTACACCGGGGCATAACCGAGCTGAAACGCCAGGCTCTTGCCGTCGTTATTATCGCCGTC
>JAPUGN010000228.1 GCA_027298165.1 Nitrospinota bacterium | reverse complement strand
TTAGCCTGATCCAGGGCGTTGGACGCCGCCGCCAGCAGGTCGGCGGGGGAATCGATGCCCTTGCCGGTGGTGGCCACCCCGGAAACAATCCTCACGCAATCGTTCTCCAGGTCCGGAAACATATGTGATACAAGGGTTTCCCGGATGCGCTCGGCGATCTGCCCGGCGCCCTGCTGCGACGTCTCCGGCAATAACACCAGAAAATTCCCACCGCCGGAGCTGATCATAATATCGCCCCCGCGGCTGTGCTCCGCAAGCATTTTACCGGCCTCCTGCAGGACCTTCTGGATGCGTGATGTGCCATAAGTATTCACGAGTTCCTCAAAAGAGTCAATGTGCATTTTGATAAGCGAAAGGCTTTTGGAATAGCACTGCGCCCAGCCAAATTCGCGCCTGAGAACGGGTTCGAGATAAATTTCATTGTAAAGTCCCGTATTGGAATCCAGCACCGGCTGGTTTTTCATCAGATCGATCAGCAGAATGTTTTCGATGGCAATACCGAGTTTGTCGGCGGTGCGTTCCAGAAGATCAGTGCGCAATCCTTCGTGGAAATGATGCGGTGTTTCGCTCCCCAGCGCGATGACACCGATAAGGTTGCCATGCAGTACGATCGGTATCAACGCCTCCGATTGAATGTTCAATGCGGGTTCCCCGCCAAAAATTGAAGAACCCTCCGTCAACTCCGCCCGGAGCACGGGCCGGGTATCCGCCTCAAACCAGCTGGAAACGGTGGCCGTGTCAATGAATTGCAGGCCGTCGATCGATTGAATCTCCAGCCGGTCCTTCAGGCACCGCTCCATCAAATGGTCGTCGCCATCCATCAGGATAATTTTGACTCCCGGGATTTTGAAACGCTTGACGATTTCCTCGCAGAGTTGCCCGATCATTTGGGAAAAATTGAGGCTGTACATAATGATACGGTCGATCTCGAACAGGTTCTCCTGGATTTTCTCGTTGGCCTGGGTGATTTCCATGAAGTTGACCAGCTGATTTTTCATGTGCTCCGTATCGGCCTGGGCCCGTTTCAGAATGCGGTTGGCGATGTTCAGGGTTTTTGCCGGCTTGAGAGGTATATCCTCCGGGGAGATGGCTTGAATCCGGGCCAGCAGTTCCGGGTACTGGTTGAAAAAGTCAGGATGATCGTTCAGATAAAGAGCGATTTGATCGTTGTTCATGGCGGAGAGTCCTTAATTTAGTGAAATTTAAGGTTTTGAAGTTAAATCCTGGAAGAGAAGCAGACGCCGGGGGAATCCCGGGAATTCTTGTTTGCCCTGTAATGAATGTAAAATCAATAAGTTATACAGGACTTTAGATTTATACCATAAACCAGGACGCTTGTCCCTCAAAAATTTGGACTATATGATTGAATTTAAAGGAGTAAGGATGATCCCGCTGAATACGGGTAAACTAAAAACCTCCTCCCCTTTTCAAGGGGAGGATAGAAGAGGGGTTAATAACCACCCCTGTATCCCCTCCTCAAGGAGGGGAGCCTTTTTTCTTATACCATCCTAAATTTAACGGCGGTTGCCGCGTTCTTCGCGGTTGGCGGGGTAGGGGGATTCCTGTTTCGGCTCGTCCGGGGGCACCGGGGGACCCTTCTTGCCGCAATCGGCCAAGCCGAGGGACAACAGCATAATAATAATGAGAGGAAACCATTTCATAATTGTCTCACTTCCAAATTTTACTCAGGCGACTGATCTGCTCTTTGACCCGGTTGGGAGCGGTGCCGCCGTAAACCTGTTTGCGTTTAACCGACTGCTCGATGGACAGAGTGTCGAACACGTCCTTTTTGATCTTCTTTGAAAATTTTTGAAACTCTTTCAGCGTCAACTGCTCGAGGGTTTTTCCGGTGTCAAGGCAGAGCGCGACAGTTTTGCCGGTGATCTCGTGCGCCTCCCGAAACGGCACCCCCTGCAGAACCAAGTAATCGGCCAGATCGGTGGCGGTTAAAAAGCCGCTGGCGGCCAATTTTTCCACTTTTATTTTTTTAAATTTTGCCGTCTTCAACATGCCTGCGAATACCGTCAGCGACGTCTGCACGGTGTCCACCGTATCGAACAGGGGTTCCTTGTCCTCCTGCAAATCCTTGTTGTAGGCCAACGGCTGGCCCTTCATCATAGTGAGCAGGCCAATCAGGTTGCCGTAAATCCTTCCGGTCTTGCCCCGGATGAGTTCGGCGGCGTCGGGGTTTTTTTTCTGCGGCATGATACTGCTGCCGGTGGTGTACGCGTCGGACAGTTCCATGAACGCGAACTCGCTGGTCGACCAGAGGACGATCTCCTCGCAGAACCGGCTGAGGTGCATCATGAGGACCGACGCGGCGGCGCAGAACTCGACGATAAAATCCCGGTCGCTGACCGCATCGATGCTGTTGTGCGTCACCGCCGGGAAGCCCAGCAGCTTGGCGGTGTATTGGCGATCGATGGGGAAATTGGTCCCCGCCAGTGCGGCCGATCCCAGCGGCATGACGTTCACCCGCGTAAGAGCATCGGCCAGCCGGTCCCGGTCCCGCCCGAACATTTCCAGATAGGCCAGCAGGTGATGCGCCAACGACACCGGTTGCGCCCTCTGCATATGGGTGTAGCCGGGGATGAGGGTGTCGACGTGTTTTTTCGCTTGGCCCAGCACGGTTTTGGCCAGCTGGTGCAGGCTTTGTTGGATGGTCTCGATTGCGTCCCGCAGGTACATCCGGATATCGAGCGCCACCTGGTCGTTGCGGCTGCGCCCGGTATGAAGCTTGCCACCCACCGGTCCGACCAGGTCGATCAGCCGCTGTTCGATATTCATGTGAATATCTTCCAGATTGTCTTTGATCTTGAATTTTCCCTGGTCGAATTCTTTCAGGATTTTCCCCAAGCCGGCAATGATTTTTTTAGCTTCGGCGGGTTTCAGGATTTTGCATTTCTGCAGGGTCCGGCAATGCGCAATGCTCCCCTCGATGTCGTAGGCATACAGCCGCTTGTCGAAGAAGATGGAGGAGGAAAACCTCAGCATCAACGCGTCTGTGGAGTCCTTAAACCTGCCGCCCCAGGGCTGTTTCATGGTTATTTCCCGATTAAAAGTAAAGACTTGAAATTATAGCGGATAAACAAGCCGAAACCCAGCGGCGAATCGCCGCAGATAATTTTAAAACCCTGAATTGCGCCCAGAGATGATCGTTTACCGTAAACGGTAAGCCAGTAGCTTCCCTCGCCAGAGGGTCAGGTGGATTTGGCCCATTTGTCTTTCTGGACAATGTTGACGTGGGTGCCGAGCGGCAGGACGTGGGCCAGGAAATCGAGATACCATTCCTGGATGTTGGGGCACCCGGCGGAGCCGTTGCGCCAGTCGAAGTTCTTGCGGAAAAATTCGTTGGACTTGCTGAGGTTGACGCCGTGGATGCCGTAACTGCCGTGCACCTTCGGGCCCTTCCTTTTGAGACCCAGCCACCAATGACCGATTTCATGATCCGGATCGCCGAAAGGGATGGGGCGGACAATCTGTTTGCCGTTGACGATTTCCTTTTTATACCAGGTGGGTTGGTGCAGACGGTTTTTGATCACGTATTCGCCCAGCGGGGTCTCCTCTCCCTTGCGGCCGAAAATGGTTTCAATTTCCAGGATCTGCTCGTCATCGTAAAACACTTTCAGCATACCGGTCTCGATGACGCCGAGCAGATACCACATCTTTGGATCCTGCTGATAGCGGGCAATCCGGTTATTGCCGAACTTCAGGTCGACCCCATTGGAGGTTTTGATGTAAACAGTGCGGGGATCGTCGTAAATATGTTTAACGATATATTTGAAATTTTCAGCGACCTTGTTGTTCCGGATCAGCTGTTCGGCCATTTTGGTCAGCTCTTCGTTTTTCTTTTTGGTTTTGATCAGTGTGGCTTCGGTTTGATGCAGGTGGGTTTGAACCAGAGCGATTTCTTCCTTGGAGGCCAGCCCCATTTTTTTGAGACCGGCATAATACGCCACGTCCACTTGCTTCTGGGTTGCGTCATTCAAAATCAAATGGTAAACCGCCAGGAGGATCACCACCAGACCGGACAGGGCTATGGCGGTGAATTTCGCGGTTTGCCGGACCCGGTCGGACAACAGGTAACGGACCACTTCGAATTTGACCCTTTTGTCTTTTTCATCGAGGGAGGCGAAATTCGCTTCACGAAATTTCTGAAAAATTGTGAATTCCAGGGGGGACAACTCGGAACGGGCGTCGAACAGTTTCTCGATGATCACGTAAAGGTTTTCCCGGGTGCGCCGGTCATAGCTGCCGATGGGATCCTTGGTAGCAATCAAATTGTATTCGGTGATGGTGAGGGCATTGAGTTGCTTGTCAGTCATAACAAACTCTGTCTCCGCGGTTTTGCGGAGACTCCTTCCGTATCGGCCGAAAGGGCGGCCGGAAACCTATCCGACCTTGAACAATTGACCGATCCGATTTTTAATGGGCACCCGTTCCTGCGGTATCTCCACGGCATGGGGTTGCGGAATTCCCAGTTTGCATTTTCCTTTAAACAGGGCTCCGGGAGCAATGTGCACCGCGGGCGCCACCAGATCACCCGCCAGCGTTCCGCTGGAATAAAGGGTAAGCTTCCGTCTGGCCGAGACGTTTCCGGTAATTTGGCCCTTGCAGATGATTTCCTCGGCGATTACGTTGCCTCGCACACTGCCTTGATCGCTGATGATCAGCATGCCGCCGGTGGTCACGTCCCCAACGTGTTCCCCGTTGATGCACAGGGATACCTTGAATTTCAGGGGGCCGTTGGTTTTGCGGTTGCCGGGTAACAGGATGCCGAACTGAGCCTCCTGGAAATTTTTGTACAGGCGGGACTCTTCCCGGGTGCGGTATTTTTTTTGGTCCCTCAACTTCTCGATCAGGCTGTAGAGTTGCTCGCGGGTGCGATTGTCGTAATAGCCATTGGAATCTTTCGATACCAGAAACTGGTATTGTGCCTGCGTGAGCACCTTGAGTTTGATCGTTTCCATAATCCGGTCAGTGGGCGCTGCTGGCGGCCTTCTTGGTCAGGCGGTCGAGCAACTGGGGTTTTTTAAATTTGTTCAAAAAACTGATTATGGTTTTGTCGCTATCCGCCAACGTGGGGCAAATGGCGTTGTCCGACAGGATGCTCTTGGCGATCAGGTCCATGCGGTCGCTCAGGGCAATGTCCATATTATAGAACAGTGATTTTTTGTTGTTGGTGATGTTGATGACTTTATGCTGTGGCACCATCCCGACAATATGGATGCGGGATTTGTATTGGTGAAATTTGTCCAGCGTCTCGAGGTAATCCCGCATCATTTTCAACGCGTTTTCGATTTCCTGATTGTTCTGGCAACGGTTGAACACAATGCTCAGTTTTTTGCTTTTGATGGCCTGGTACAGATCGCCCTTCCCTTTTTGCGCGATGATGCGGTTGACGTGCGCTCGGTCGAGCCCCGTGAGTTGCCCCTTCGCATAGTCGGTCTGGAATTCCTCGTAGTAATCGATGAAGGAATGCAGCGCGTCGATACTGCCGTTGATCGCGATGGTGTTGCTCAAATCGAACACGAACAGCACCTGGTCGATTACGTTCATCAGCGATGACATGTGGTTGACCCCGCCTGCGGGAGTATCCACAATGACGTATTCAAATTTCTGGAACACGCCGTCCAGAAACTCGAGAAAGCGCAGGAGAAACTCCGGCTCGTTGATCCGCTTGCGGTGCGCTCGTTTGCCAAGTATGGGCACCTCCCCGCCGATGATCGAAAATCCATATTCCTCTATGTAATTGATATACTCTTCCATCACCGGACTGGAAGTTTCGTCCATCTTCTCCAACAGTCGGCGGTATTCCTTAAGGTCAATTTTTCTGATGGCCGGTCGCAATGCTTTGATTTGGGACAGGGTCTTGATCTCGCTGCGTTGGATCAGCATTTCCTCAATGGCGTTGCCGAATTTGAATTCCGAGGACAGGAATAAACCGATGTTCATGGACTTGTAATGGTTGAAGGCGTCGACCAGCTTGTCGTGGCTGGCGGAAATGTCGCCGTCAATGTAGGACTCAAACCAAGTGACCGTCTGGAAAACGGTGCGGAGAAAATCCACCTGATAAACTTTTTTGCCCAGACATTCGAACAAATCGTAAAACGTCTTGGTGGGATGACTGTCCAGCAGGCTGGTGATGGTCGGCAGGCGCAGGTCCAGATCGACCAGACAGATGCGGTTGAGATCCTGTCCGGAACCCAAAGCCCGGGTGAGCGCCGCTGTGGTGTTGATGGATAACGTGGTTTTGCCGATCCCGCCTTTGGGACCCACCACCGAAATGATCGACATCAAGTCTCCTTGTTCGTCTTTGTTTTAGGGTTGCCCGAAAGGACTAGAGTTATTTCCCCCTTCCATTGGCGTCCCTCGCTGACCCGGCACAATTCGTCCAATCCGCCGCGCAAAACCTCTTCGTGCATTTTGGTCAATTCACGGGTCAGTGCGGCGGGACGGTTGCCGCACGCTTCTCTGAGTTCGTTCAAGGTTTTGTCGATGCGCTGGGGTGACTCGAACAATACCACCGTTTCGGATTGTTCCGCCAGCGCAGCAATTGTTTTTTTACGTCTTTTTTTACGGGGCAAAAAACCTTCAAACCGAAAGCGGTCCATAGGCAACCCCGACACCGTCAACGCCGACAGCACCGCCGATGCGCCGGGCAGGGCGATCACCTGGATTTCTTCATCCAGCGCCAACTGCACCAGATGGTACAAAGGATCGGAAACGCCTGGTGTGCCGGCATCCGAAACCAGAGCCAGGTCCGCCCCCTGGTTTATTTTTTTTATGAATTCAGGACCCTTTCGGGTTTGGTTATAACTGTTGTAACTGGAAAGCGGTACAGTGATCTGGTAGTGGTTCAGGAGAATTCGGGTACGACGCGTATCCTCCGCCGCGACCAGCGCCACCTGACGCAACATTTCCACAGACCGGTAAGTGATGTCTCCCAGATTTCCAATGGGAGTACTCACCACATACAAACAACCCTTTCCTTCATGTGACATACATAAATATTGTAAAGGGGGCCCGTTAAAATCTCAATAACTATTTGGAATAAAAGGTTTTTATGGACCGCGGGAGGGCAGGTAGATAAAACCGGCCGGCGGAGGGTAGGTTCCGCCGGCCCGGATTCATGAATGCGTTGACTAGGAAGTGGCCGATTCTGCTTCTTCGTTTTTAACCAGTTTGATGATCTTGGCTTCGTTGCCGGTCATGTCACAGGTGCCGTCGAACAACGCACCGGTTTCCACCAGGAGAGAAGGTGCGGAAATGCTGCCGACCACTTCGCTGCTGGCGTGAATTTCGATGCGTTTCGAGGCTTTGATGGAGCCTTTGACTTTTCCGCGGCAAATCACGGTTCCCGCCGTGATATCGGCTTCCAAGGTGCCTTTTTCTCCGATGATCAATGTGTCATCAGTGTGCACCTCACCGTCCATGCGGCCGTCGATACGTACCACGCCGTTAAACGTCAGCGTTCCACTGAAAATAGTGTCTTCGCCTAAATAGGCCTTAATGTCTTTGATGTTTTCAACTTGATCTTTTGCGGACATGTCTTCCCCCCTCGGCGAGCGTTTATTTAGGTTGGAAAATAACAAGGCTTGGATTAACTCCAGTAGTTAATTCAATATCAAATCACGAATTCGATTCAGGTCGTCATTAGTATAATATAAAACAATGAGTTTACCACCTTTTTTAGCGGGGGTGATAGTCACCTTGGTACCCAGATGGCGCTGCAGTTCCCTTTCCAGGTTTTTTAAAAAAATGTCTTTCTGGGCAATATTAGGTTTCGGCCGGAGTCCGGTTTCACCGGATTTTATCTTTTGAATGTAGAATTCCAGCTGCCTGACGTTCATGTTGCCGGCTAGGACTTTCCGCCGCGCCTCCTCCATCTCCGGCTCGGTTTTAAGCGCCAACATGGCCCGGGCATGCCCCATGGTCAAACGTCCGCTGATCAAATCCTCTTGAAATCCCCGCGACAAATTTAGAAGGCGCAGGTAATTGGCAATGGTTGCCCGGTTCTTTCCCACCTGCTTGGCGATGGTGTCCTGGGTCAACCCGAATTCATGCGATAACCGTTTATAGGCTCCCGCTTCTTCTATCGGATTCAGGTCCTGGCGGTGGATGTTTTCAATCAGCGCCAACTGCAGGGACTCGGTATTGCTGGCTTCCCGGATAACCACGGGGATTTTTTTGAAGCCGGCCTTTTTGCTGGCCCGCCAGCGCCGCTCGCCACAGATGATTTCATAGCCGGTTTCCACCTTTTGCACTACGATGGGCTGGATCACCCCGTTTTCCCGGATGGAGTGTTCCAATTCCTGCAACTTTTCGTCGTTGAAATCTTTTCTCGGCTGGGCTTTACCCGGTGATATTTCATCGATCAATAGTTCGACCATACCGGCTTTGGCGGAATCCGGGGAATCCCCCATTTCAAAATCCGGGATAAGAGCGTTAATGCCTTTGCCTAGAGCTTTTCTATTCACGATGCGGTCTCACTGGTTTCCAGGGTTGATGTTGCCGCGATTTTTTTGGAACGCGCGATGATCTCGCGGGCCAACTCGATATAAGCGTCGGCCCCTTTGGAGCGGTTGTCGTACAGGAAGATGGGCTTGCCATGGCTGGGGGCCTCGCTCAACCGGATATTTCGAGGGATGATGGTATCTAAAAGAGAGTTCTTGAAATACTTTCTAATCTGTTCCCGCACTTGATGCGCCAGGCTGGTACGACCGTCAAACATGGTCAGCAGGATGCCCTCAATCCTCAATTCCTTGTTAAGGGAACCTTTGATCATTTTGATGGTCTGGATAAAGCGGCCCAGCCCCTGCATGGAATAATACTCAGCCTGAGTGGGAATAAGGACAGAATGGCTTGCCGTTAGAGCGTTCAGGGTCAGGAGTCCCAAAGAAGGCGGACAGTCAATAATTACAAACTCATAGCGTGGGTCAAGTTGACTCAGAGCGGCTTTCAGCCGGGTCTCCCGATGCTCCTGGTTGACCAGTTCAATCTCTGCCCCTGCCAGGTCCACCGTGGATGGAATGACGAAAAGATTATCAATAGCGGTGGGATGTGTGACCTGCTCCATATCCGCATTGCCGGTGAGCAGATCGTAAATACCCATCTGGGAATCATTTAAAAATAATCCCAAGCCAGCCGTGGCATTGCTCTGCGGGTCGACATCGACCAATAAAACTTTCTTGCCGGAGAGGGCGATGCAGGCCGACAAATTAATCGCGGTGGTGGTTTTTCCAACGCCGCCCTTTTGATTGGCCACACAGATGATCTTAGGCATGAAATACCCTCGAGGATGGCAATGACCCACAAATTAACACAGGATTTCCGGCTGAACAATACCTATTTCTAGTCTAATTCCAATTGTTCCACGTGGAACAATTGGCATTATACGAAAATGCCTAAGAAATCAGTTGGACACAAATGGTCTGGGGGGCCCGGCAGAAAATTAAAATGTGTCACGTGGAACATTTTTCGATAACCATCATCAGGGAATCCCTGCCATCAAACCCTGAAACGGTCAGAGTCTCAACCATACGCGCGTCGTGGAGTTTATTTTTTTTAAAATCTTCTACCTCCTCGGGTCCCTTCATTAAAATCATTTGACCGCCTGCTTTCAAATATGGCAATCCTATGGACAGACAGGTGGCCAGGGGACCAAAACCTCGTAAGAGAACGCGCTGGAACTGTTCTTTGGAATTCTTCTGGCTGGAAAACTGCTCGGCCCGACCCTCCATAACGGATATTTTACCAAAATCCAATTCCCGAACCACCTCCCTCAAGAAATTACACCGCTTGCGCTGGCTGTCCAGCAGGGTGATACCCATATGCGGAAGAATTATTTTGACGGGAAGCCCAGGGAAACCGGCACCACTGCCGATGTCGAGTGTCTCGTGGGAGGGTTCCAGCCAGCGCAGGTATTGCAGAGAATCGAAAACGTGTTTTTCAAGAATCCGGGAGGCATCTTTCTCGCTGACAAGATTAATTTTCCTGTTCCACTTGTCCAGCACCCCCAAAAATTTTTGAAAGCGCCCAATCGTTTCATCTAAAAATTGAAATCTGCTTAGATCCAATCGGGAATCGTTGAGAATCTCAAGAATTTTCTGGCTGGAGATCGAGTTCATTCCAAAACTATAAAAAATTTGAACACAAAAGGAAAGAAATTCTATCTCTGAAGGACCTTTTTAAACTCCTCGGTCAGAATGGGAAGGATCGTGAGGACATCTCCGACAATTCCATAATCGGCAACATTAAAAATCGAGGCCTCCGGGTCTTTATTGATTGCCACAATACATTTGGAGGAGGACATACCAGCAAGATGCTGAACGGCGCCAGAAATTCCACAGGCAATATACAAATCGGGAGCCACGGTGCGTCCGGTCTGGCCCACTTGGTTCGAGTATTCCCGCCAGCCACTGTCCACCACCGGGCGGCTGGCCCCCACGGCGGCACCCAATACACCCGCAAGGGCTTCTATTAGATGAAAATTTTCCGGTCCCTGCATTCCCAACCCTCCGGAGACGACGATTCGGGCCTCGGTAATGTCCAAAGAGCCACCGCCCTTGACGATTTCCTTGAGATTAAGGACGCGAGATTGACCCGACCATTCCGGGGAATAATCGATAATAATCGCCTCACTCTTAGAAGGAGCGGAATCGGAGCGAAAAACGTTGGGACGAAGAGAAATAATGGCAGGATCGGGTCCAGAAAACTCGACCGAGGCCAGGGCTTTGCCAGCATACACCGGTCTTTGCACGTTAATGCCGGTTCCTTCATTATAGTCAAGACCGATACAATCGGTGGCGAGCCCGGATCCCAGCATGGCAGCCAGCCCGGCCGCCAACTCCTTGCCGTGATTGGTAGCCGCTAGAACAACTGCCAGCGGATCGCCAGTCTTAATGCATCCCACCACAGCGGAGAGGTAACGCGAGCTGGTATAGTTCTCCAGTTCCGGATCGATCATCAACAACACCTGATCGACATCGGAACGGACAACGGTTGGCAGGGCAGGGTCATTCTCCGCAGCGAGAAACA
>JAPUGN010000227.1 GCA_027298165.1 Nitrospinota bacterium | reverse complement strand
GGCATCGAATTTTAACAGCAGGAAAAACTGATGAGTACGGTACCGGAATTACTGGCTCCGGCGGGGAGCCCGGAAAAAATGGATTATGCGTTCGCCTACGGCGCGGACGCGGTGTATGCGGGCATCCCGAAGTTTTCCCTGCGCGCACGGGAGAATCCGTTCAAGGACGCGACGCTGAGGGACGCTATCGAAAAGACGCATCAGCTGGGCAAGAAGATTTACGTCACCGCCAACATCCTGCCGCCCAACCGCAAGATCGAATCGTTTCAAAAGTCGCTGGCGTATTTTGCCGAGGCCAAACCGGACGCCTTCATCATGGCTGATCCGGGGATGATCCGCTTTGCGCTGAAAGAATTTCCAGAGGTTCCGGTGCACTTGTCGGTGCAGTCCAACACCATCAACTGGTCGTCGGTGCAATTCTGGCAGGAGCTGGGAGTCCAGCGCATCATCTTGTCGCGCGAGTTGTCGCTGATGGAAATTGAGGATATTCATCAGCACGTGCCGGAGATGGAGCTGGAGTCGTTCGTACACGGCGCGATCTGTATCGCGTATTCCGGACGCTGTCTGTTGTCCAATTATTTCAATCACCGCGACGCCAACCAGGGCACCTGCACCAACAGTTGCCGGTGGGAGTACAATCTGTTCAACCAGGCGGATGAGACCGCGCCGCTGCGCAGCACTCACAACCCGGATGTTATACAAGGCGACTACTATATAGAAGAGAAACAGCGTCCCGGCGAGCTGATGCCCATTGATGAAGACGAGCACGGCACCTACATCATGAACTCGAAGGACCTGCGCGCCATCGAATTCTTAAAACAGTTGCGCGATGCCGGAGTGTGTTCGTTCAAGATCGAAGGCCGCTCCAAGACGATTTATTATCTATCGGTGGTGGTGCGCAACTACCGGCGGGCGATCGACGATATGGCCCGGGGCATGCAGTTCGATCCGCAACTGCTGGAGGAGATCAACAAAACCGCCAACCGGGGTTTCACCTCGGCCTTTCTCATTGCCAACGCCGACCACGAAACCGAGCGGTTCGATTCGCCGCAGGAGGACCAACTACCGCAGGTGTTCGCCGGCCAGGTGAAGGGCGAACGCGCCGGAGGATGGATGGAGGTGGAAGTCAAAAACCGCATCGAGGTGGGCGACGAGGTGGAATACATTGCCCCCGGCGGCCAGCGTTATTTTAATATCGAAGCTATCGAAAATAAAAAGGGGGAATCCGTGACCGTGGCTCATGGCGGCAACGGTTGTGTGTGGATGCCTGCTCCCGGCCCGGTGGAACCCTATGCCCTGTTGAGCCGGGTGACCCTCTAACGAGGGGCAACTTGCGGGCGGCTAACGGCAAACGATGACCACTTGGCGCAATTTAAAAATGGGTCCAGCGTCACGCTGGCCGGGTGACCCCCGCCAGGCCGATACCACTCCGGCCCTATAACCCGCCCGCAAAATTGGCCTAACTCCTTTACCCTTAATTAGTTATACGATTCAAAAATTCCCTTGCCCTGCTTCAGGCGGCGGGGTAATATTGATGGGCTCTTTCCACAGGGTATTTGTTTCAGTTGAGATTAGCGTGGCCCCAGGGGGAGATTGGAAAGAGTGGAGCGTTACCGGGAGTCATCCCCATCGTGGTGGGATTTGGAATGATCTGCCACCACGATAACCAGCCCCAAAATCACGATCAAAGCCACACCAAACCAAAATTTTAGAGTTTCCAGGCGGGTATCGAAAATATCGTAACTCAATGTTCCGTCAACAATCAGGGCGATGAGTGCGAGGCCCACCAGGACGGCAAATTTTTTCAAGGCGTCATTCCTTGCAGGTTAGGTCCAAGGTTGTTGCAGCAGGCTCAGTATATATTTTTGAGGGGACCCGCCTCAATAAAATTTCGAAAGTGTAAGGTTTACCGGGTTTTTGAGACTGATTATTAATAAAAGGGTTCCGGCAAACGATTGAATTATAACAGGTTCAGGAGCACAGAAACACAAATCCCGGATCGGAATTTTAATTTGAATCCTTCACATCCACGTATTGAAAGTGATAAATTATGGCCATACCATTAGGACAGGCGTTGGCAGTCGGGTTGTACCTTTTCAAACAGAAGTTGATGCGGCGCAAGAAGTACCCGCTGGTACTGATGCTGGAGCCGTTGTTCCGGTGCAATCTGGAATGCATCGGTTGCGGAAAGATCCAGAAGACCAATGAGATCCTCAAAAAATATCTGAGCGTTGAGGACTGCATGAAGGCGGCGGATGAGTGCGGCGCGCCCATCGTTTCTATTGCCGGCGGCGAACCGCTGATTCATCCCAATATCGTGGACATCGTCAAAGGATTGATCGATCAGGGCCGTTACGTGTACCTGTGCACCAACGCACTGTTGCTGGACCGGTACCTGGACAAGATGCCCAAAACATCGCGCCTGACCCTCTCCATTCATCTCGACGGGATGAAGGAACATCACGATCATATCTGCGCCGAAGAGGGAGTTTACGACCAGGCGATCGAGGCCATCAAGCTGGCCAAGGCGAGTGGCTTTCGCGTCACCACCAACACCACATTCTTTGACGATGTCACGGTAGAGTACGCCGAGAAATTTCTCGACCACATCAAGCCTCTGGGCGTGGACGGCATGACCGTGGCGTCGGCGTTCCAATACCCGGATGCCCCTTCGCAGGAGCATTTTTTCGGGCGCCGCCGAACCCAGGAATTTTTCAAGGAATTGTTGGGGAAAAATAAAGATGGACGCTGGGATTTCAACCACTCGCCGTTTTACCTCGAATTTCTAGAGGGCAAGCGGGATTACGACTGCACCCCCTGGGGCAATCCCAGCTATTCGGTATTGGGCTGGCAAAAGCCCTGCTATCTATTGGACGAGGGCTATGCCGAAACCTTTGACGAGTTGATACAGGACACCGAATGGGACAAGTACGGCCACCGCAATCATGACAAATGCAAGGATTGCACCGCCCATTGCGGTTACGAGGCTACGGCGGTGGAGGATTCCACCAGCGGGCTGAGGAACATGATCTATTCCGCAAAGATGGTTTTGATGTAAATGCCCCCTGAATACCACCCTGGCAGGCCGGTGATCCTTCTCGCCGGTCATACCTGGAGCAGAAGATGGGCCTCCCGGGGCCTGGGTTTGCTCCGCCCCCCAAGGCACCCTAAAAAATTGATTCCCCCCCCCACTGGTTTTGGGTTAATCTAATACTATATTTACATTCCCACAGCCTGTATTACAGATGAGTTGAATATTTTTAAGTATTTGATATAATTGATTTAATTTATTTTCTAATTTATATCATATATAAGGAAATCTATGAGCGCGCATTCCCACCATCTGACTTCCCGCCGAGCCTGGTTGCCATATTCGATGCTGGCCGGCCTGCTGTTGTTTACCGGAGCCTGCACCACTGTCAATCCGGGAGAGAAAAAAATGCTGGCCCATAAAAAATTTCAAGAGGCCATGGGCGCCAGTCACCTGAAGAATGAAAAAAATAAAATACTCAAAGAGGCGATCCTTCTGGCTCCGAAAGAACCCATGTATCGCGTGGCGCTCGGCAACGCTTATTTTAGAAATCTGGAACTGGACAAGGCCGAACGCATGTATTTGAGCGCCATCAAGGTTGATCCGGAATATATGGGCACCTATCGCCAGATCGGTCGGTTGTATGTGCAGAAAGGCCAATGGGACAACGCCCTTTTCTATTTGAACCGGGCTTTGAACCAAAGCAACGTCATCGACCCCATTCAACTTTTAAACTGGGCAGCTTACTGCTATTTCCGCAAAGGGGAAATGCAGCGAGCCGAAAAGGCTTGGTTGAGGGCTCTGGATATCCATGAAAACGATCAGATACGGCTTAATCTGGCCCTGGTCTACAAAGAGGCCAACCAAATGAAACTGGCCCGGGCGTCTCTGCTCAAAGCTCTGGCACTGAACCCCAAATTGTCCGGCGCCCACTTCGCGTTGGGCGAAATTTACTACCGAAGCAAAAAAATGGGGCAGGCCCGGAAACATTTCACGGAAGTCATCCACTTGGAACCTTTAAGTGAGCAGGCCAAGTTTTCCCAAGAAATCCTGAAAAAAATGTCCGCCAAAAAATAATATGTCCGAAAATTTTGGCTCCTATCTGAAACATGAAAGAGAACTGCGCGGCATTGCGCTGGACGAGATAGCTCGCAGCACCAAAATCAGCACCCGTTTTTTGTCGGCGATGGAGGAAAACCGGTTTCAGGATTTACCGGGGGAAGTATTCATCAAGGGATTCATTCGTGCTTACGGCCAGGCCATCGGTCTGGATGCCGACGAATTGCTGGCGGCCTATCTTGAAATCAGCGGCACCGGGCCAGAAAGCGGGGTCTCTTCCTCTTCGTCAACGCAAGCCGTGGAGGAGGTGCGGGAAAGCCCTGACAATCCTCTGCTGAAAGCGGGTTTGGGGATTGGGGCGGCCTTGATCGTCATTATAATCGGGGTTTACTGGGTGGCCACGGGTAGTGATTCCACTCCCGATGATCCGATCCGTGAGACACGATCAGTGGCTCCCCTGGAGGTCGACAACAGCCTGCCCGAGGTGGCGCAGGAAGCTGAATCTATCGCCCCTGCAGAGGCGGGCGGCCCCCAATCCGAAGGCGAACCCCCGAAATCCGTCTCGGAGGACGCCACCGGAGAGCCCTCCGGGACCCCGGCGGGGCAACCCCCTATTAAAAATACAGTTACAGTTTCTGAAAAAAGTGATATAATTGAAGACCTGCAAGATCAAACAGTTTCGCAACCGGAAGACGTTTTTACCGAAATGGTGACGGCGGACTTGATGTTACGGCTGGTGATTCGGGTCAACGAGAATGCGTGGTTCAACCTGACGGTGGATGACCGGCGGGACCAGGATTTTATTTTGCCCGCGGGCGGTTCTAAAACGATCGAGGCGAAAAACGCTATCGTGATGACCATTGGAAACCGGCGGGCCACGGAATTGATTTTAAATGATCAACCATTGGAATTACCGGAAAGTCCGGACAATGTAATTCGCAACCTTGCTGTTAACGCAGAACTGCTGAACTGACTATGGCTAAAATAGACGCTTTTTTCAAATTGATGAACGATCAGGGAGCTTCCGATCTCCATCTGATATCGGGTTCCCAGCCCATTTTGCGTGTGCATGGCGAACTGGAGCGCGTGAAATACAAGATAATGGAAAACGACGAACTCAAGGGCATCCTGTATGAGATTTGTCCGGAAAACAAGATCAAGGTATTTGAGGAGACCGGGGACATCGACTTTGGTTACGAGGTACCCAACCTGGCCCGGTACCGCTGCAATTTCTTTCAGCAAAAGTGGGGCATCGGAGCCGTCTTCCGGGAAATTCCCAGCGAGATCCTGACGGCCGAACAGCTGGGTCTGCCGTCGGTCCTCAACAAGCTGGCCATGTTGCACAAGGGGCTAGTTTTGGTGACCGGTCCCACCGTTAGCGGCAATTCCACGACTCTGGCGGCGATGATCGATTACATCAACCGCAATAGAAAGTTACACATTCTGACGGTGGAAGACCCGGTCGAGTTTGTTCATAAAAGTAAGGGCTGTGTGGTCAACCACCGCGAGGTGGGACAGCACACGCAGAGTTTTAAAGCCGCGTTGCGCGGCGCGTTGCGCGAAGACCCGGACATTATTCTGGTGGGCGAGATGCGGGATCTGGAAACCATCGAGCTGGCCCTGGAAGCGGCCTCCACCGGTCACCTCGTGTTCGGTACCCTGCATACCCAGAGCGCGGCCAAAACCGTGGATCGCGTCATCGACGTGTTTCCCGCGAACCAGCAGGCGCAAATTCGTACCACCCTGTCGGAAAGTTTAAAAGGCGTGATCGCCCAGAACCTGTTCAAACGGATCGACAAGAAAGGCCGGATCGCCGTGCTGGAAATTCTGGTGGTCACCGCGGCGACGTCCAACCTGATTCGCGAAGGGAAAACCTTCCAGATTCCGTCGGTTATTCAAACCGGCAAGAAGTATGGCATGCAATCTTTGGACGATGCAATTCTGGAAGCCATGCAGGCCAAGCAGATCAGTCCGGAAGACGCGTATGACAAGTCGATCGTCAAGGAGAGGTTTGTTCAGTATTTGAAGGAACCTCCGGAATTCCTATAGGAAGTTTATGCGAAAAGCGGAAATAGATTACATCCTGACCACCATGCTGGAATCACATGGAAGCATCTCCGACCTGAACATTACCGTCGGCAAACCCTTCCAGGTGGAAGTCAACGGCAAGCTGACGGAAATTCAGGTGAAGCCGCCGATCCCGCAGATCACCCCATTTCAGGCCGAGGTGATTGCCTTGAACCTGATCAATTCGGACCGGCGGCTGACGGAAATGGTTCTCAAGAGCGGTTCCTGCGACTGTTCGTATCACATTCAGGGCAAGGCCCGTTTCCGTGTCAACATTTTTGCGCAGCGGGGCAATTACAGCATCGTGCTGAGAAAGCTCGAAACCCGGATTCCTTCGATCGAAGATTTGAAACTGCCGCCGCAATTCGCAAAAGCGGCGGAAGAGAAAAACGGATTGCTCCTGGTCACGGGCGCCACCGGCAGCGGTAAAACCACCACGCTGGCGGCCCTGCTTAACAAGATCAACCATGAGAAATCGGTGCACGTCATCACTCTGGAAGATCCGGTGGAATTTGTCCACCCGCACCTGCACTCCACCTTCAACCAGCGGGAGCTGGGCGGCGATTTCGATACCTTTGTCAACGGTCTGCGGGCCGCCCTGCGTCAGGCCCCCAAGGTGATCCTGGTGGGTGAGATGCGCGACCGGGAAACCGTCGAGATCGCCATGAGCGCCGCCGAAACCGGTCACCTCGTCATGAGCACACTGCATACCGTAGACGCCGGCCAGACCATCAACCGCATTGTCGGTATGTTCGGTCAGGAAGAGGAACAGCAGATTCGCATTCGCCTGGCGGACTCCTTGCGCTGGGTCATCAGCCAGAGGCTGGTGCCCAAGGTAGGCGGCGCGCGTATCGCGCTGCTTGAGATCATGGCCAACAACATGCGGGTCAAGGATACGATCCTCAACGGTGAAACCGAGGACAAGACGTTTTATGACATCGTCCGGGATGGCGACGCCTACGGCATGTGGACCTTCGACCAGCATATCGTCAAGCTGTACAGCGAAGGGCAGATTTCGGAACAAACTGCCAGGGCCTACGCCACGCGCAGAGCCGTGGTGGCCCGTGAAATCGACACCATCAAAGCCGGCAAGGGTGAAAAAACCACGGATATCGAAGGCTTGGCAATGGACGAAGGATACGAACGGGACACTTCCGGTAAGGTTAAACTTAAAAAGAAACGGGCCTGATCAAGCCCCCGTGTTGGAGATGTGGGTATGCAGATAACGTGTTCCAGTTGTTCCAAGGATATCAATATTCCCGACGATAAGGTCCCCCAGGGTCAAGCGTTCAATTTAACCTGTCCGGGATGCAAGACCAAGATGCGGGTGGACCAGCATTTACAGCCGCCGGACTTCGGCGAAGAGGAGGGGGTTGGTGGTCTGGATACCACCTCCATGGTGGTGGATGAAGAATATGACGACGACGATGAGGCCTTTGAAATTTACGATGAGCACGACAAAATCGCCCTGATCCTGGACAAGGAAAACCACGACCTCTGGACCACCGCATTAACTGAATTAGAGTATAAATTGCAGAGCGCCAAATCGCCTGAACACGCGGTCCATAAACTCAAATTCAATCAGTACCATGTGGTTGCATTTCATGAAAAATTTGGAGACACTGCATTGGAGACCAGCCCTCTTTATGAATATATCAGAGAGATGCCCATGGACACCCGCCGCAAAACTTTTGTGGCGTTGGTGGGTGATAAATTCAAGACCCTGGATAATATGGAAGCTCTGGCCAACAGTGTGAACCTGGTAATCAACCAGAACGAAATGGACCAGCTCGAAACCATTTTGAAAAAGTCGACCGGAGAGAATGATAACTTTTACAAGGTCTATCGAGAGACCATGACCGCCCTCGGGAAACTCTAATTATGGGATTTGAAAACACTCCGAATATTCAACGATTCGCCAACGGCGACATTATCGTGTCGGAAGGCATTGTCAGCAACAACGCCTACATTATTCTGGAGGGTAAAGTCAACGTCACCAAAAAGGTGGATAAGAAGAGCATCCTGATCAATTCCCTGAGCAAGGGGGAAGTATTCGGGGAAATGGGTTTGATTTCCCAATCGACCCGCAGCGCCAGTGTGGTGGCCGTGGGCAACGTTACCATTGGCGTGATTGATCGGGAGCAGTTTGAAGCCACCGTTGCGCAACTGCCCGAAGATATCCAGGCCATTGTCAAAGCCTTGGCCGACCGGTTGCGGTACACCAGTGACCAGTTGTCCAAGATCGGACTGGAACTGGAAAAAACGCGCAGTATTATATCCTCTTTTTCTTCGCAACATTAGGGATCCGTTTTCCGGGCAAGAGAATAACATGGCGACATTTAAATACAAAACAACGATCCATGGCAAGGTTCAGGGCGGCGAGATAGAAGCCGAAGACGAACAGAGCGCGATTGCGAAGCTGAAGGCGAAGAACATCACGGTCGACAGCGTTAAGAAAAAATCAGAGAGCGCTTTTCTAGGTCCCAAAAAACAGAGAATCACCGAGCGCGACATTGTCATTTTCACCCGCCAGTTTTCTACCATGGTCGATGCCGGTCTGCCGCTGGTGCAATGCCTGGAAATCCTGGGAAAGGGGGCGGACAATAAAAATTTTGGTGAGATCATCAACAAGGTCAAAACCGATATTGAAACCGGAGCCAATCTGTCCGACGCCCTGAGACGGCATCCGAAAACCTTCGATTCCCTGTACTGCAACCTGGTGGAAGCCGGGGAGGCCGGCGGTATTCTGGACACCATCCTGTCCCGCTTGGCGGATTACATCGAAAAGGCTCTGGCGCTCAAGAAAAAAGTCAAAGCCGCCATGGTCTATCCCGGCGCCATCATCTCCGTGGCTTTTGCGGTCGTGGCCTTTCTCATGATATTCGTGATCCCGACGTTCGCCAGCATGTTCGAGAGGGGGGGAGCGGAGTTGCCCGGCCCAACCGCCATCGTTATGCACGTCAGTAATTTTTTCCGTAATCAGTGGTATTACATTATCGGCGGGCCCATCCTGTTTTTCTTTCTGTTCAAACGCGTGTACGCCACCGAACGCGGGAATATCGAAATTGACCGTATGGCCCTGAAATTGCCGGTTTTCGGGATGCTCATCAAGAAAGTATCGACTGCCAAATTCTCCCGGACGCTGGGAACCCTGATCGCCAGCGGCGTTCCCCTGCTTGAGGGCATGGATATTTGTGCCCGCACCTCGGGCAACAAAATTATCGAAATTGCGATTTTAAATACGATCGAAGCCATCAAGGAAGGTGAAACCATCGCCGCCCCCCTTGCCCGTGAAGGTGTGTTCCCCGCCATGGTGATCCAAATGATCGATGTCGGTGAATCAGCCGGCGCCCTCGATGCCATGCTGAGCAAAATCGCCGATTTTTACGATGAAGAAGTGGATACCGCCGTGGATGGCTTGACCGCTCTGCTCGAACCAATGTTGATGGTGTTTCTGGGCGTGCTGGTGGGTTTTATCGTGGTTGCCATGTATCTTCCCATCTTCAAAATGGGCGAAACCATCTAACCGTACCGGACCCGCAACGGTGGGCTGGCGGCCGTCAGTACATTTCCCCGTTTCCAACTGGTAATGCTATGAGCCCAATAAGGGACTACCCGGACAAGGAACTGCTGCTTCGGGTCAAAACGGTCATGGTACTGAGGATCGTTTTCCTGACCGGGTTTGTGGTGCTGGTCTTCCTGTTCGAGCTCGGTTCCCAGCAGGGAACCCCCATCGTTCCCTTAAGCGCCACTCTGTGCGCGGCGTATTTTCTATCCCTGTCCGGCGCCCTGTTTCTGCGCATCCGAGTTCCACTTCAGACGGTTGCCCTGTTTCAGGTGGTCGGCGACCTGGGTGTGGTCGGCGGTATTATTTTCAGCACCGGCGGTGTGGAAAGCCCCCTTTCCTTTTTGTTCCTGTTTGTCATTATCAGTTCCAGCGTCATGCTGCCCCGGGTGGCGAGTTACCTGACCGCTTCCGGCGCCAGCATCATATACGGGCTGTTGGTGGATCTTGAATTTTTCAACGTGATCCAACCGATTTATTTTTTCCCCAAGTCCACCGCTTCCTATCAGGGCGCCTATCTGTTTTACATCATTTCCCTCAACATCGCGTCCTTCTTTTCAGTAGCCTATCTCAGCAGCATTCTCAATCACCGATTGAGAGTCATCAAGGATGAACTTCGCACTAAAAATATCGATTTCAAAAAGCTTCAGCAATTTCACCGTGATGTTGTTCAGAATATGGTGAACGGACTGATAACCACCGACCTGGAAGGACGCATCACCTCTGTCAATATCGCATGCGAAAACATAACCGGCATTCCCCTGAATGAATGCATCGGTAAATATTGTTATGAAGTGTTGCCGATGGAGGAGTTGACCCGTCTGTTCACCTATAAGGAGGATCACCTTTCCATGCCCTACCATATGGAGGGGGAATGCCAGCGCGAGGGAAACGACACCATATTGATTTCCATGAAAATCAGTCACCTGATGATCTCGGGTGCGGATGGCAAAAAAAATCTCGAACAGCCAGAAGGCTACATATGCGTGTTCGAAGACCGAACGGAAATGCATCAGATGGAAGAAAAAATGAAACAGTCGGAGCAGATGGCCGCAGTGGGGAAATTTTCTGCGGGACTGGCCCATGAAATCCGAAATCCACTGGCATCGCTCAGCGGCTCCATTCAGTTATTGAAGGAAACCCTGGAAATCGACGAAGATCAGCAACGATTGATGGAAATTGTTCTGAAGGAAACGGAACGGGTCAACGGCATCGTCTCTGAATTCCTGGCGTACTCCCAGCCGCGCAAAAGCAAACCCACCGTTATCGATCTGACTCAATTGCTGGAGGACATCATTATCCTGATGAAAAACAGCAACGAATACGATCCCAGCATTAACATCCAGCTGGTGGCGCCGCCCGACCACATCATCATCCAGAGCGAAGAGGCCCAGATCAGACAGATGATCTGGAATCTGAGCATCAACGGCGTTCAGGCCATGGATAAATCCGGGAACCTGACCCTCACTCTCAAAAAGGTCGACGGCTACAAGGGTAAGGATTTTGATACCGACCGCCGGGGAGTGCTGATCATTGTGGAAGACCAGGGTCGGGGCATTCCTCTCGAAGAGCAGACCACTATATTCGAACCCTTTTTTACCACCCGGGAAGAAGGTGTGGGATTGGGTCTGCCCACCGTTAAGCAGATCGTAGAGCGGTTTGCCGGAAATATCAGCGTAACCAGCGAGCCCGGCCGCGGCACCTGCTTCGAGGTATTCCTGCCTCAGGAGCGTTCCCTGCTCAGTCCCCGCAACTCCGATGCCAAAGCCGATGACACACAAGCCGTTACCGAAGAAAAATAAATTTCCGCCTGGATTTTCCTGTTACACTCTCGCCCCACGTCGTTTCCTCAATCGCCGTACACGGACGCTGATGAACCTGTTTAAATCTAGAATCGTATTCATGTTTATTGCAGGCTTACTCTGTTTTTGGAGTTGGGGCTGTGCCGGTCGGACCCCGGCGGCCAACGAGAAGGAAAGTATGGTCCGCATTCCCGCAGGACCGTTTGCGATGGGCGCGGTGATCGAAAACGAACGCCTGTGGGGCGATACCGATGAAGAGCCGGTTCATACAGTCTTTCTCAGCGAATATTTCATCGGCCGCTATGAAGTGACCACCCACGAATTTGCCGCCTTTTTAAACGCACATCCAGATGAGGCGGAACGCTATATCGAAACGGGAACCGCCGTCACCATACAACGTGTCGATGGCATGTATCGTTCCCGGCCGGGGCTGGAGAAGCATCCCGCCAACCGGGTGTCCTGGTATGGAGCCGATGCCTATTGCCGCTGGCGGGGAAAACGTCTGCCTACCGAAGCCGAATGGGAAAAAGCCGCGCGCGGCAATGATGAGCGCATATTTCCCTGGGGGAATCAATTTCCCCACAACGATTTTGTCACCTTCCGCAGAAAAATTTCCAGGGACGGCTTCGACGCCATGACACCGGTCGACACCCTGCCCGGAGGCCAATCCCCCTACGGTGTGTATCACATGGCGGGCAACGTGTGGGAGTGGGTGGCGGACTGGTATGAAGACATTTATTACGAGAACTCCCCCGCCAAAGATCCCCAGGGCCCTGAAACCGGTATCAGCAAAGTCCTGCGTGGCGGCAACTGGTACTACAAAGCCTACTACATGCGCACCACCTACCGTTTCAACGAATACCCCGACGCCTTCAAGGTCTGGCAGGGTTTCCGCTGCGCACAATAAAAAACCCGGACCGTACGGTCCGGGTTTCAGATTGAGGAGGTTAACGGTTAACGAGTCAGGTTCACCGTTTCCGTCAGCAGATCGTCGGTGGTACTGATGATTCGCGCGCTGGCCTGGAAGGCCTGCTGGGTTTTGATCAGGTTCACGAACTCTTCCGCCAGATCGACGTTGGACAATTCCAGCGTGCTGCCCAAGACGGAACCAAATGACCCGGTCTCCGGCAGGGAGATGATCGGCTGACCCGACAGGCGCGTTTGCCCGAACAGGTTTTGTCCCAGCCGTGTCAACCCGGTCGGCGACAGGAAATTCGCCAGGCCGAGCTGGAACAGGTTCTGCGATTGGCCGTTGTCGAACAATCCGAAAACCGTGCCGTCGAAGTCCACCCCGACGCCAACCAAAACACCGGACCCGAATCCGTCCTGAATCACCGAGTTGTTGGCTGACGGTGCGGCAAAGGCCGTCATGTCGCCATT
>JAPUGN010000226.1 GCA_027298165.1 Nitrospinota bacterium | reverse complement strand
CAATTGATCTAACCCCCAATTTTTAAATCATTCTAAATCAATCACTTAATTTTTAATGCCCTTTTGGCATGAATCTTGAAGTAAGTATAGCGATATTGATAAACCTTAACCCGAGGAAGCCCATGATACGCTCTGATTTAGCCAACAAACTGGCCGCCAAGATGAACATTTCCAAGCAGGAAGCGGACCGGATCCTGCTGTCTTTCATCGACGGCATCATGACCAACCTGGAAAAAGACGGCCGCGTGGTCATTCAGGGGTTTGGTTCTTTCCGCCTGAGAGAGTACCAGGCCCGGGTCGGTAAAAAGCCGGTCACCGGCGAGCCCATCCAGATTCCGGCACGCAAAAAGCCCGTATTTCACGCCAGCAAGGAATTGAACCAGCTGATCAACCGGGGGCAAACTGAACGTCCGGTATACGTGGAAACGGTTCAGACACCCGTTTTTGCTGCGTAAAGCAGGAAATCATGGTCGAATCCGCCCGCCGTGGATTTGTGCTATAATTTTCGAACTGGACTGATGTTCAAACCGAGGGAGGTTTGGAACATACCAAACCTTTCCCTCAGTCCGGAATCCTCATACACGAGGCGGGCTATGAGCGATCCCAACACCTGCAGTAAATGCGGCGCGAAAAGCGTCCTTAAGGGGGAGATCGGTCTGCGCACCAGCAAGGACCTGGAATTGATCATGGTGGTCCGCAAAGACCACGGCATTGAGAAAAAGGTCCCTCTGCAACCCCGTGTTTGCGCCCAATGCGGTTTCGTCGATCTGTTCGTCGAAAACCCCGAGAATCTAAAAATCACCTCCACCGACAAACCGGTCGATCCCAGTTTCAAGCAAAAGCCCCTTCTCGAATACGATTTTTGACTGCCACACAACCCCTCCTCAATCCGCGGCTTTTTAATCCTGAAATACCTTGTCTTCACCCTGCGATTAAGTAAAAATGAAAAGAGTGCATGGCATTCCCCCCGGCGAAACGCTCACGCTCATAAATAGGGGTTCTTGATGGGCAACGTTACCAAAGGCCAAGTCCATTTTCTGCTTTTAAAGTTCCATTCGCTCACCGGCCTGATTCCTATCGGTTTGTTTCTGACGATCCACCTGCTGATCAATTCCCTGAGGACCGTCGGGGTCTTGCCCTACCAGTTGAGTATCGACGTCATCAACAACCTGCCGTTTCTGTTCACGATCGAAGTTCTGTTCATCTATATTCCGCTTCTGTTTCATTCCTTCGTGGGATTTTATATCACCCAGGTGGCAAAGATGAACGTTCTGCGCTACCGCTACCCGCGCAACTGGATGTACGTGTTGCAAAGGCTGACCGGCGGCCTCGTGTTTGTGTTTCTGATTTACCACATGGGGACCACCGTAGTTCCGAAACTGTGGTACGGCCATGAATTGTTTGAAGCCGCGCCCTTCCTGATCGACGTCATGAATCAGGAGTTCGCCACCTGGCCCGGACGCATCATATATATGATCGGCATCCTCAGCGCCACCTTTCACTTTGCCAACGGACTCTGGGCTTTCTGTATTTCCTGGGGCATCATCGTCGGACCCCGGGCGCAACGCAACGCCGGCATCGTGTTCATGCTGTTCGGGGTGGTTTTGACCGTCCTCGGGCTGACCACGGTTCTCGAATTTTCGCTCGATCCCGTCAACGTCACACCCACCGTCATGGGAGCCGCCTGATGCCGAAACAGAAACCGCAATACATCGTGATCGGTGGCGGGTTGGCCGGGCTGGCCGTCACCATGAAACTGTGCGAGGCCAAGGCGACCGTCACCATAGTATCCTACCAACCCGTTAAGCGTTCGCATTCGGTGTGCGCGCAGGGCGGCATCAACGCCGCCATCGACACCAAAGGCGAAGGCGACTCGCCCGAAAATCACTTCTACGACACCGTCAAGGGCGGGGATTTTCTGGCGCATCAGCCGCTGGCGCACGACATGTGCTACCAGGCACCGGCCATCATTCACCTGATGGACCGCCTGGGGGTCGCCTTCAACCGTACGCCGGAGGGGCATCTCGAGTTCCGCCGGTTCGGCGGCACCCTGTACTCGCGCACCGCCTTCGCGGGAGCCACCACCGGACAACAACTGCTGTACGCACTCGACGAACAGGTCCGGCGGTACGAACACGATGGACAGGTGCAAAAACTGGAATGGCACGAATACCTGTCTACCGTGCTGGATTCCGAAGGCATCTGCCGCGGCGCGGTATTGCACGATCTCCGTACCGGTGAAATTTTTACGGCCAAGGGGGACGCCGTGGTGCTGGCCACCGGCGGTCCGGCGCAGGTTTACGGCAAAACCACCGGCTCCACCGTGTGCAACGGCGTCGCCACCACCTCTGCCTATATGCAGGGCGCCAAATATGCCAACGGCGAATTCATCCAGGTGCATCCCACCGCCATTCCCGGGCCGGACAAACTGCGCTTGATGAGCGAATCGGCGCGCGGGGAAGGCGGCCGCATCTGGGTTCCCATAAAACCCGGAGACGACCGCGATCCGCTCACCATCCCGGAAAAGGAACGCTACTATTTCCTGGAGGAAAACCATCCGCGTTTCGGTAATCTGGTACCGCGCGACGTCGCCTGCCGGGAAATCCACGACGTCGTGTACAACCAGAAACTGGGAATCGGCGGCCAAGACATGGTTTACCTCGACCTGACGCATCAATCCGAAAAATTTCTGGAAGACCGGCTGGGCGGCATTCTCGACATCTACACCAAGTTCACCGGCGATGATCCCAAAAAAGTGCCGATGAAAATTTTTCCGGCCGTGCATTATTCCATGGGCGGCATCTGGACCGATTACGAAGACGACGGTCACGGCTTGATCGACCATCAATCGCCGCGCAACCAAATGACCTCCATTCAGGGATTATACGCGGCGGGAGAATGCGACTATCAATTCCACGGCGCCAACCGGCTGGGAGCCAACTCCCTGTTGAGTTGTATTTATACGGGGCTCATGATGGGCCCGGGGCTGATCCAATACAGCCGGAACCTCGGCTCTCATTTTAAGGACGTG
>JAPUGN010000225.1 GCA_027298165.1 Nitrospinota bacterium | reverse complement strand
TCAACCCGAGAAAAGCACTACAGACTAAAAAAACCGGGGCCTCCCGAAGGAAACCCTCAATGGCAAGAACAGAACTGAACAAAGCAATAGGCTGTATTTGTAGGATTTAATGGGGATAAGAGGAAAATATGAACAAGGATGAAATGCGATGAAAAGCTACATCACCCGGCTCATAACCGGGCGGTCCCAGGTTCGAATCCTGGTGGGCCCACCAGGCTAGACCCAGTAGGCTGCCCCTTCAGGCAATTTTAAATATCCTCTCCCAAATACCAACATGGGCGGCCCTGTAGCACTTATCGATTTATCAGCGGTGATTCGCCGCCCGGCTAAGCGCCGGAGCATTATTGGAAGGGATGGAAAGGCGGGATCCCTCGGCATCTTTCGCCAACCGCGATCGTTATATGCTTCGCGGAAATGCAACTCGAGCGCTGAGATGGTCACCCTTCGACAGGCTCAGGGAGACAGCTTTTTCTCCTCCTCCCTGTTCATAATTTTTTGACCTCTACCTTGACACGCTCCTGCCCCGATTTTATATATAGATCAGGAAAGATGGTTCGGTACCGAACTGGAATACCTACTCACCTAAATACTTATTCCAGGAGGATCATCATGAATCTTGTCAGATTTGAACCCAAAACCTATTTGGATCGGTTTATTAACACCGATCGTTTTTTCAACGAATTCTGGCCGCAGGCTCCGGATACAGGCCGGCGTTTTATCGGCGAGGACCTCAATGTCAACATCGTTGAGAACGAGGACAACTACACCCTGACCGCCGAAGTTCCCGGCATGAAGGAAAAGGATATCAACCTTGAGATCAAAGATGGCCTGATGACCCTGAAGGGCCAGGTCGAGGAATCCCAGGAGAAGGAAGAGAAGCATTACCGGATGCGGGAGTTCAGCCGCAGAAGCTTTGAGCGGTCATTCCGGATCGGCGAAGGCGTCGATCAGGACAAAATTTCCGCCAAGCTGGACAGCGGCGTCCTGACGGTGGTTCTCTCCAAGAAGGAGGCGGCCAAACCGAAAGCGGTAAAAATCGAGATCCCCTCCTAACCTCCGAAAAATCAACCCGCGTTTCTTCGCAAACGCGGGTTCTTTTTTTTGGTTTCTGTTATATAATAAATTTGTTTCAGGACACATACCCCGGTATTTTCGCGTCAATACCGGGCACGGGGATCACCCGACGCGGTTTATCCAGGAAGGAAAGGCCATGAAATCCCTCGCGTCGATCAATGCGAAAGACATCGAAACCATAAAAATGGCCTTGAATGACTCCATTTCGGACATCAATATGGAATTGAGAAACGCTCTTTCCGAATCCAAATTGAAAGAGGTCATGGATTATAAAACCCGGTACACCCGGGTCTACGACAAATTGAGAACCAACCCCTCCATCTACGCCCTGGCGGAATACGAACTGGACATCGCCGCCGGCGGACTCAACGACGCCATCGAACTGCTCGATGAACATTTCGAGGACGACCTCGACGACCAGGAAAAATCCGACATTCTGACCTACAAAAGCGATTGTCAGCGGGTCATCGACATTCTGGCAGGCTAACCCTCTAGCGAGGGAGGCAACTGGCTGACGGTTGATGGCAATCGATGAGTCCCTTGCGCAATTGAAAATTTGCTCCAAGCCTAGCCTAGCCTCCCATGCCTTCCCTTCCTTCTTTTATCCTGTCAAAATTTTTTTGGGGGCGGCGAATCACCACGGATAATTTTAAAATCGCGAATTGCGCCCAGTGACATTCTCTTGGGAACAACGGTCAGCCAGTTCCCCCTCCGGGCAGGGGCCGCTCAAAAATTGACGTAATACCCGTATCCGAACAACCATCCGGTAACCCCCGTCCCCGCCGCCATGCACAGGACCCAGGCTCTCCGACTGTTGCGTTTCATTTTCGGATGATCATCATACATCCACGCCGAGTGGATCAGCATCCCCATGAAATAGGAAATGAACCCGAAAGCCAGCGCCAGCATCACAAACATGAAAGGCGAAAATTCCATTATCCTCACCTATAAACCCGACCCCGGCCCGCAGCCGGATCTCAGAAAATAAAACCGGATTTCGAAATTCCAAGGACAACCAGCAATTTGGACAGACCGACCAGGCCGAAACCCACGCCGACCAGCCCCAGGGTCACCTTGAGCATGACCATGAAAAATTCCTTCCGCGTCCGGGTCTGCTTGACCCAGCTGATGAGTATGGTCAAAACCAAGACGACCAGGAAACTGATCCAGTAAAACCTCCACGACATGGCGGTATTCTATCAATCTTTGGATGCATTGGGGAAAAATCCTGAACGCAGACCTGCGCCCGGTCCCAGCTGGGCGGGAATGTGGATTTTCAGGAGGAGGGCGGCGCTTGACCGGTGCGGTGCAAGGGCATCACTACCAGTTTGAGCAGGGACACTTGATTGGGAGTGCGGTATTGGGGGATGCCGATGACGATCTCCGGCTGGGGTTTGCGGGCATCCGTGTTATAGGTCCCCAGAAAACGGTCCCAAATGGAAATATTGAACCCGTAGTTTGAATTGGTCTCATCCACTTCCACCGAATGATGGATGCGGTGCATATCCGGCGTCACGAACAGCCACCGCAGGGCGCGGTCCACCCCCAGCGGCAGTCTGATATTGGAATGCGTGAACTGCGCCATCCCGCTGAGAACCGCCTCAAACACCACCACCGTCATTACCGAGGGCCCGATCGCCAGCACCAGTCCCATCTTGTAAATCATGGAACCCAGAATCTCGATGGGATGAAAGCGAAACCCGGAGGACACGTCGAGATCCAGATCGGAGTGATGCACCCGGTGGAACCGCCAGAAAAACGGGATCATGTGAACCACCACGTGCTGGAGATAAATCATCAGGTCGAGGAAGATGATCCCGGCCGCCATTTCCACCGCCGCCGGCCAATGCAGATAATTGAGCAGGCCCCAGCCGTGTTGCCCGGCAAAATGCGCGGTACCGACAGCCGCACCCCCCAGCAACCCCCGGACCAGCAGCACATTGATGCCGGTGAGGGAAAAATTGATCGCCAGCCGCCGGAGTTTGGAGTCGACGGTGCCGTGCCGCGGAATCAGACTTTCCAGAATCAGCATCAATCCCAGTACGCCCAAGAAAATCGAAAGCCGTATTTGATCGATATTCATGTCAACTCGCGGTGATACATTCGGGGTTATTTGAAATCGGGTTTCTGGCGAACCAGGTTCACCACGCCCTGAGCCATAAGCCCCAGAAACCAGACGGTGGTAAAACAGATAAACCATAGAAAAACGGTATTGAACCAGTATTGGGCCGGCCGGTAATCAATGGAATTATGGATTTGCGCGTTGATCTCCCGCTTCTCGTTTTCCGAAGCCCGCAAATAGGATTTGTAAAAAGGATGGGTCTGCTGGGCGGCGAACCCCTCCATTTCTTCCGGACGCAGTTTAATGAACATGGTGACCTCCATCCCATTTTCCCTGAAGAAAATGCGCATCCTTTGCACTTCTTCGGAGTCGGGAGGATTGCCCAGACAATAAACCACCGTGGCGAGGGTCGACAGCAGAATGGACCCCCACAAGGAAAACCGGCCCACCCAATTGTCCACGGTATCTCCTAACTCATGCGGTGTCTCTTCCATAATCCCTTTCTAATCAATTCTCGATTCATAAAATATTATCATAACCCCGCCCCTTCCGGTAGACCCTGAGAAACCTTTTCCCTCCAATTCTATTGAAGAATCGGCGCCACAAACCTATATTAGGAATAAAAGAAGCGTTCTTTGGACCGCCTTTTACCGGGAGGTGAATGATGGCAAATGTCCTACCTGAAGTGCAGGCCGACAAGATGATTCAAGATAAAATCAGCCAATGGGAAAACGCCCGTGAACAACGAAAAACTGCCCAAAAAGAGGCCGCCATCCGGGTGCATCCCTTTCTAACCGTTACAAGGGATTTCGGATGCGGGGAAGAAAATTTGATTCCAGCCATCGAAAAAACTCTCGATTGGAAAGTATACGGCAGAAATCTTCTGGACCATATTGCAGAGCGCGATTATTTGAGTCGCGGATTCATCGAAACCCTGGACGAACATCACAAAAACCTGCTGGACCAATGGATCACCTTCCTGATCCGCGCCGGTGCGATTTTGCCGAATGACTATATCGTCAGGCTTTCAAAAATGATGCGGGTCATCGTATCGCATGAGAGCGCCATCTTCGTCGGGCGGGGAGCCAATTACATATTAGGCGAAAAGAGCGAAGGGCTGTTCATCAAGTTAACCGCCCCATTCGACTACCGGGTTCAAAACATCGCCCGGCTCAAGAACCTCCCCGAAAAAGAAGCCCAGACACGGGTCCGGTCCATCGATGTGGAACGCAGGGAATTTGTTCAACAATACTTCAAAAGAGACAAGGAAGAACCGTCCGACTTTGATATAATATTCAACACCAAGACGGTTTCCGCTGATGCGATATGCGGACTCCTCGTGGAACTGCTGAAGGCGCGGTCGGGATCGCGATAATCCAAACCCATTGAGTCTGCTCCAGGTTTGGATTCAAACCTTCCCTTGTGATCTTGTTCAATCCATCCCATTTTAATTTCACTCTATGGATTCCAAACGCTCCACGGGCTATGTCCGCCTGTTGAAAACCAACCGCCCCTTTCGCTACCTCTGGTATGGACAGGTGGTCTCCGAATTGGGCGACTGGCTGAACACCATCGCCATCTACACCCTGGTCCTGAAACTCAGCGGGACCGGCACCGCCGTGGCTTCGGCCATGATGGCGAAACTCCTGCCGATTTTCTTCGTCAGCCCGCTGGCCGGAGTGCTGGTCGATCGGATGGACCGCAAAGCCATCATGATCATCAGCGATGTCCTGCGTTTTGTGGTGGTGCTGGGGTTTCTGCTGGTGGACGACGTCGGTGATTTATGGCTCCTGTACACACTCGCCGTGGTGGAAATTTCACTGGCTGGATTTTTCGAACCCGCCCGCAGCGCCATCATCCCCTCCCTGACCCCGCGCGAAGATCTGGTCACCGCCAACGCCCTCAGCGGTTCCACCTGGTCGGTGATGCTGGCTGTCGGCGCGGTGTTGGGCGGGGCGCTGGTGAGCTGGTTCGGCATCAAAGCCGCGTTTATCATAGACGCATTTACGTTTCTCCTCTCCGCCTGGTTCATCGCCCGTATCCAGTTTCCTAAAGAAGCGTTGGAAAAAGCAAAGGCCGAACGTTCGGATGCTTCAGGCTTCAAAACCCTGGTCGACGGCATGCGCTACCTGATTTCGCAACCGATGATCCTTGTCCTGGCGCTGATGAAATCCGGACTCGCCCTGGCCGGCGGAGTGATGACCATCATCCCGCTCTACGCCAACAAAATGTTCGCCTCCGCATCCGCCATATCGATGGCCATCGGCGCCATGTATTCCGCCCGCGGACTGGGCGCCGCCCTCGGTCCCATCCTGGTGAGAAAAGTGTTCGGCGACTCCACCCGGGTGCTGCAGATTGCCATCTTGTGCGGTTTCTTTCTGGGCTCACTGTCCTACTTCCTGTTCGCGCAATCATACAATATTTGGTCGGCTTGCCTGAGCATCGCGCTGGCTACCTTTTTCGGCTCCATCATCTGGGTGTTCAGCTCCGCCCTGATTCATCTCGAAGCCGATAGCCGGTTTCTGGGACGGGTGTTCAGTACGGAAATTGCGCTGTTGACTCTGGTGATGGGACTCAGCAACTGGTCGGCGGGATTCGCCATAGACAACCTTGCCTTGACCGCCAACGAAACCGCGATGTGGATGGCAGGCCTGTTTCTGATTCCGGGAATAATGTGGGGAGGGTTTTTACTTTTCGTCAACACCCGGTTTAAACAAGGCGAGTGCGTCGGTTCCGTCTGCCCGGTAGAGCCAAGCGACTCGAAAATCCCGCCGACATCGGTGTAACAAAATTGAGACGGGATCAATCGTTGATGAAATGGTCCGCCAGGGAAACGCCGATATCGAAATGACTGGTGATCTGCACGCTGTTGTCCTGCGACTTCGCCCAGACATACGCCTCTTCCACCCGGTCGCTCAGGCCAAGGGCATGCAACACGCCCACCGAAACAAAACTGGACGCCAGATCGGGAGATTGCGAGTAACCGATCACCCACTCCTGCATGATCTCCATTTCCTCCGGCGACAGGCTTCGGTACTTGGTGACGAGGTTGACCAGGTTCTCTTCCCCGTAAGAATTCGTGTAGTTCGCCCCAACGATCGGTTCCCGGTACAGTCGGAGAATATCCTCTTCCAAAAGTTTTCGATCCACGCTCATGGCGTTCAAATCTCCGGACTCGGGGCCGCTTCCTCTTCGGTCCAATACGTTTTCAGTTCGTCGGCAAATGCCAGCTGGGTGAGATCCTTCATCCGGTCGAGAAACACGATGCCGTGCAAATGATCGATTTCATGTTGCAGCACCACCGCCAGAAAACCCTGGACCTCCACCACCATTTTTTCGCCCTGCCGCGAGTAGGCTTCCACCGTCACCTCACGGGGCCGCGTGACCCGTCCGCGCAAATCCTTCAAACTCAAACACCCTTCCCAAAATGAGGAGGTTTCGTCGCTGGATCGGGTAATCACCGGATTCACAAACACAGTCAACGGAATTTCATCCTGATCAGGATAGCGTTCGTTCGTCCGGTATTCGACAATCACAATTTGCAATGAACGGACCACCTGGGGGGCGGCGATTCCCACACCGTCCTCGTCACGCATGGTATCGACCATATCGTCGATCAACCGTTGCAGTTCATTTTCACCCGGCGCGACCAATGCATTCAAATCCACCGGCTCGGCTTTTTGCCGCAAAACCGGATGGCCGAGTCGAGCCACATTCAAAACAGACACGTATTATCTCCTGAACTAAAATTACTTTTGTAAGGGTCAGTTCACTTTATAAAAACAAAAATAATTTTAATACAAAAAAAGTTATCCACAGGCCAAAGGTGCCATATCCTTTTCCAAATGCTTTGGAAACTTAACAGTTATCATAGCACAAGAGGCTTCGTTCAAAACAGACATACCCCTTTATCCCCCGCCAATACTGGAGGAAAAGAGGGTCGCAGGAGTATTTTTTGTTTGACTTTTAACCGGCATTTTTTATAATTGGACTCGCTACAGACGAACGACCCACCCTTATCCCCTTATGCAACCTCGAAAGGAGGAATCCCTTGACAAAAAGTGAGTTGATCGGCACCGTTGCAAAAAATGTAAAAGATACCGCCTTAAGTAAACGGTTGACGAGTGACGTCCTGGATGCAGCTTTCGACGTAATCGGAAAAGCGATTAAGAAAGATAAGCGTTTCGCTTACCCGGGATTTGGAACCTTCACCGTTCGATCCCGCAAAGCCAGGACCGGCCGCAACCCTCAAACCGGAGAGGAAATTAAAATCAAGGCCAGTAAAACGGTAGGCTTCAAACCTGCTCCCACTCTCAAAAACACATTGTAAACTCGTTATGATTCGCTAAAAGACACCCACTATTTCAAATTCACAAAAAATTGAGCCCAAAGGTCGAAAGCCTTTGGGCTTTTTTTATTATCGTTTTCCGGACTCCCTGCCCTCGTTAGCTGGAAGGTGTGCACCGAGGAGTGCGTCTGTAGGATTTTCCTTTATTGCGCCCCTTTTTTCTTCTGAGCCTCTACCTCTTCCTTTTCTATTGGCTTTTCTTTTTCCTTTTGTGATTTCAATAATTTTAATTCAAATCCTTTGAATTTCCCCTGGTTGGCTTCCTGCGGCCGGCGGGTTTTACGGGTGAAGTCGTTGAGGGAAAATTTCTTTTCAAGGTAATGGCAGGTGCGGCATTCCGTCGCATAGCGGAACACCTTTCGTTTGTAGAGAATGGACTTCTCCTCCACATGACCCGAGGAAGTAAAATTTCTGTGGATATGGCAACTGCGGCAATAGGTGTCGATGGTCCGGTTGCTGTCCACCCCGGACACATCGTCATCAAAGGCCTTCTCGATTGGCTGGGTATAACATCCCAGGTTGATCCCAATCAGGACCACCAGGCCACACCATCTCAACTGGAAGATCCTTGGACACCTGTAACCGTTGACCGACACCACCACCCCTATGCCTTATATATCAGTAAATTGTACCGGTACTCATTATACCCCCGCATAGCACCAAACTAAAACTTTACAACCTGGGAGAATTTCAGGGAAAATGAAAGGATCGGCGGGAAAAACGGACTCATACGTTGTTGGAACGGATCAAGTCGTAGATCTTCAGAACCTTGTTGGAATAGTCCACCGGAAGCCGCTTCCCCTGCTGGATATAACGCTCCAGCCGGGTGGGACCATGATTGTAAGCCTCCAACGCCAGTTTCACATCATTATTGAAGCGGTTCTGAAGCTTGTTGAGGTAATAGGTCCCCAGGGCGATGTTGCTGTCCGGCTTGAAAAGGGTCGGTTTCCCCTCCCATTTCAGGTTGACCTCCGTGGCCATGGCATGGCCCGTCTGTGGACGGATTTGCATCAGCCCCAAGGCGCCCCGGTGGGACTTGGCCCAGTTGTTGAACGAACTTTCCGTTACGATAAGGGCCGTCAACAGGAGCGGATCATAATCGTATTTCTGGCTCTCCTCAAAAATCCATTGCGGGATCTGTTTCAGCAGATCCATATCCAAACCGGTGGAATAGCTGGAGATGACATCAAAAATCTGGTTTTTGATTCTCTGCTTTTCCCGGAGAGCCCTATGAATAACTTTATATTCCCGCTCCCGGTTTATTTTAAAAAAGTATCTTTGGTCTGAAAGGGTAAGTGCCGATGAGTAAGCAGAGGCCCCTTTCAGATAAATATTATCACCCGAAAAATGACCCAGAAAGCTGAGAACAACGAATGCCGACAAAAGGGCACTTTGTTTTTTAGCAAATTGATACATTTCTTCAATCCTGTTTTAGTTACGTTATATTTACATCGGAAATTTTCCCTGTAAATATAAGAAAAATTTAAACTTACCCGAAAATTCCTTGAAGACCTTTATTTGTAAAGGCTTTGAGGGCTTTGGTAAGGGGTGTTACCAAAGTTCGGCGGAGTATACGAGGGTACAGAACAATTGTCAAACCACTTTTAAGCAAAAAATCGGGAAATCATTGCTTTTTCCCTCAGGATTACTATAATGGCACCGATAAAGCATTAGTAAAATTGAAGTTATGAAAATCGTCTGCCCTAAATGTCAAGCTGCCTACAGGGTCGATCTTCCCGATCCAGGTGGGGTAAGTGCCGAAGTCCAATTCGGGAAATGCCTTTCTATTTTCCTGTTTACGCCGGACCTCGAACAATCCAGTAGTTCCGTCAATCAAAGGGAAATTCTCGACCAAACGGCCAAGGCCTCTGATTTAACAGAAAACCGCCCTGCCGAACCAATAGTACCACCCCAAAAGGATGAGGAGCAAGAGTTTTCTGGCCAAAAAGATCCGGATTTCAGCCCTCGAAATGAGCCCTCCTTCCCCCCGGAAACTCCCGAAGAACTGGCCATTGAATTGCTGCCGGAGGATCCCGAAGTCCTTGAAATCATTATTGATAAGGACCACCCAGACGATTCCCTCGAAGAACAGGCCTTGGACGAAATCTGGAACAAGGCGGTAGAAGAAGGTACCCACGAAGAACGTAAAACACCCAAAAAATCTCCCGCCCCTCGGACGAAGGCCCCGGAACAGCAGGATCGAACCCCCACATGGGAAGAAGCCTTTGCCGACCAGGTCCAGGTAGAAACCAAATGGCGACGGGAACAGGAGAAGGTCCACATCCAAGAAGAACAGCAACTGGCGGAAGCTCTGGGAGTTCCATATACTCCTCCGGAACCCACCCCGATTGAGGAACTTGTCACCCGACCGCCCACGGAAAACCGGCAGGAACCGGTCGATCGATGGTTCGCCGAAGCCCAGGCCAAAATAGACCAGAAGAAAAAAACGCCCTCCCGGCAAAGGGTACATCGCCTACCCACCATGAGAGAGCGGCAGCGGGGTATCGACATAACCATTACCCGCCACAGGTCCACTGAAAAAGGATCAGAGGGCGCCGCCAAACATGAGAAATCTCTGCCTCTGCCCTCCATGGACGAGCGGCAACGGGAAATCGACGATTACATCAGGTCGCAACGGACCCAACGGCAGGCCCCTGAGTCCAAGACCCCAGAGGAATCCAAGCCGGTGCCCCCCCTGGAGGATCGCCACCGGAATGTCGACGAGCTGGTGACCCGTGAACAAGACCGGATGGTTCAGGAAGACACCCCGCAGGAGACCGCTCCGGAGGAAGTCCCCATCGACAAAGAAGAAGCCATGCCCAGTTGGGAGGAAGCCTTCGCCCACCAGGCCGAAGTCGAAACAGGTTGGAATAAAGCCAAGGAGCAGGACCGCATCCAGGAAGAGCAGCAACTCGTCGAGGCCTTGGGCGAGGAATACGTGCCCACGGAACCTCCTCCCGAAACCGATAAAAAGCAGGGCGAGGTCGACCAGCTTTTCGCCGATGCCAAGGCCCGCGTAGAAAAAGATAAAACCCAGGAGGATATCGACCTCGAGGAAGAAGTCATCGTCGACCAGGAGGAAGCCATGCCCAGTTGGGAGGAGGCCTTCGCCCACCAGGCCGAAGTCGAAGCGGGTTGGAATAAAGCCAAGGAACAGGACCGCCTCCAGGAAGAACAGCAACTCGCCGAAGCCCTGGGTGAGGAATACATCGCTCCGGAACCCGCCGCCGAAAAAACTCCGGCTATCGCAGAAAACCAACAATCCGTAGTCGATGACATATTCGCCGAGATGAAGAGCCAGAAGCCGTCGACCGATCAACCCCCGGCCAAGGAAACGCCCGCCTCTACCACCGCGGACACCGAAACCGGGGCAGAGGAGAAATACGAACCCACTTGGACCGATGCCTTTGCCGACCAGTCGAATATCGAAGCCTCTTGGGTTAAGCCCGGGAAACAAGAAGCCTCAGGCGAAGCCGCTTCCGCCTCAGAAAAGAAAGAGGCCACTCTCTTCGACCAAACCCTTTCCAGCGATGCCGATTTAACGGCCAACCTGATAGATCTGGATATGAAGCAACTGGTCGAGCAGGCTTTTAAAGAGGAAATGGAATCGGACCCAACAGCGAAAGCACCGGTATCGGAAAAGGGGGAAACCCCAACGGCAGGCGAGGCCGCCCCGGAACCGGAACTCACACCCGAAATGGAGGCCCCGCCGGAAACTCCTCAGGCCGAACAGACCCCCGTGTCTCAGGACGAAGAACAGGATATCGACCAGATCATCGACCATTACGCCAGTTACGTTGATCCGCCCGCCACTCCGGAGGCGGAGCCGATTCCGGACTTGACCCTGGAGCCTGCGGCAACCGAGGCCTCACAAGAACCGGAACCGATCCCGGAATTGACTCTCGAATCCGCAGAGGAAGAATCCATCGTACCGGAACCCGAGCTTGAACTCACACCGGAACCTCCCGAAACGCAGGCATCGGTGGAAGCGCAGGCGGAACCCGTTCCGGACTTGGAACCGATCCCGGAATTGACTCTCGAATCTGCAGAGGAAGAATCCATCGCACCGGAACCCGAGCCCGTGGCAGCCGAGGCCTTAGCAGAACAGATACCGGAGCCGACCCTCGAAACCCCCGAGGAACAACCCGCCTTCTCCGAACCAGAACCTCTGGACGCAGTGGCCGATGCGCTGGAAATGGAACTGGCAGAGGAACCGGCAATGGCCGAAACCCCTGCCGAACCCGAAGCGGTCGAGCCACCCCCGGCGGAGGCCGCAACCCCGGCAGAACCGGAAGCCGAACTCACCGAGGAACCGAGCG
>JAPUGN010000224.1 GCA_027298165.1 Nitrospinota bacterium | reverse complement strand
CGCTGAAGGATTGTATTTAAAAATGGACTTCATTGTGAGAGAAACATGAGTCTTTACCAGTTAATGTACAATTATGCGCACGGTCGAGGTCATCCGCCCGCGCCGGACCTGGCCGCCGCCGAGTTGGGCAAGAGCCTCGCCCTGTTCCACAATTGTCTGGTCGAATCGGGGATGGAAGTCCAGGAGGATATGGGAAGCCGCCAGATCAGCGCCGACCCGGACCAACTGAAACCGGTGCACCTGAGCCGGTTTGTGGTAGGGTTTCTGCCGTTCAACTCGGTTTCCACCAAAACCGAAACCAACGAAATCCTGTTCGACCTGTTTTCGTTTCTCAAATGGCTGGAACGGCAGGACATCGTACACGGCCTGGCGCACATCGATTTCCAGAAAACCGTGCAAGCCCTGACCCACGCCCAGGAACGGTGCCTGCAACTCAGTCATTTTCTGGATGACGAAACCGGCCGCATTCTGGAAGAACCGCCCCGCATCCTCAGCACGATCAATGATATTTTCCTGGTGACCCAAATCAACGGGGACACTCTATCCCTTAAGGGCGACCATCAGGAAGACCCCGTCCGGGTGCGCCTGCCCGGAGAAATCATGAACCTCGTCCGCCTCAACGACCACCTCGATCTGGTACTGGGCGACACGTCGGAACGCTGGGTGGTACTGGAGGCGGGACAGGTTTATCCAGAATATCAGGCCGGATAACCTCTCCATTCCGGTTATCTAATTAAGGAGAATCGCTATGAAACGTGTCGTCATGGGAATTTCCGTTTTGATCGTCATCCTGGTCGTAGGCGTTCTCGTTCTTTATTCCTCGCTGGGAGCGATCATCACCAAAGCCGTCAATACCCAGGGGCCGGAAATCGTCCAGGCCCCGGTGGATTTAAAGAAAACCGAAATCGACGCCACCTCCGGCAAAGGGACCCTGCGGAGCCTGGTCATCGGCAACCCCGAAGGCTTCGAAACCGAGACCCTCTTCAAAGTGGATGAGATTCAAATTACGGTGGATACCGATTCGATCACCTCGGACACCGTGGTCGTCAAAGAGATTTCCATTCAAGCCCCGGAGATCACCTACGAAATAGGAGAACATGGAAGTAATATCGACGCGATCCAAAGGAATATCGACGCTTTCGTTAAAAAACAGGGGCTATCTTCGGCATCCGGGGAAAAGAGCGCTGAAAAAGAAAACGGAACCAAACTGATTATCGAACACGTTTATGTGAAAGGTGGCAAGGTCAACGTGGGTGCCACATTTGCAGGAGGTCAGATGGCAACCGTGTCCCTCCCCGACATTCACCTGAAAAATATCGGCAAAAAACAAGATGGGGCCACTCCCGGCGAGGTAGCCAAGGCCATTATCGATGCCTTGAAAATTGCCGTCCTGAAAGCTGTCATTTCTCTGGATTTGAAAAATATCAAGGATTCCACAGCCAAAGTAATCGAAGGTACGGCTGAAGTCGTTCAGGATGCCATGAAAGACGTGACTGATTCGATGAAGGGTCCTTTCGGGAAATAACATCCGGAGGCAAGGAACCTTCCGGCCCATTGGGCTAAGGGGTTTCGCCTCAAGTGCCTGCGGGAAATCCTCCGCCTTTCCGCTTTCCTTCATAAGACTACCCGGTGGGCTCCTGACGGGGCACCCCCGGCGGTTTCTAACATTTCCTTGAAAAAGCACTGGAAATGTTTTACAAAGCCCTCTACATGGGCCCGGAAACCCTTCCGGATACTCCACCGGCCATCAATCCAAGGATTTCTCAATTGACCGCTGACATCAATTTTGCAGACATGAACTGGCAGGCCATCGCGCCGGAGCTGATTGTGGTGCTCACCGCGTTCGCCGTTCTGATGATGGGGCTGCTCAAGGCGTTCAACACCAACTCCTATCTGTCAAAATCCACGGCGGTCGGTATCCTCACGGCTTTGGGCTATACCCTTTATTTGTGGGGCATCGCGCCTTCGGCCAGCGATGGGACCGATCCGGCCATGTTCAGCGGATCGCTGCTGTTCGACCGGTTTTCCCTAAGCCTGAACATCATTTTCCTGGTGATGTCCCTGTTCGCCGTGGTCGGCTCGGTGCGTTACCCCAAACCCAACAACGAAAACAAGGCCGAATATTTCTGCCTCGTTTTAATGGCCGTGGTCGGCATGATGTTCCTGGCCAAGTCCGGCAACATGATCACCGCGTTCATTTCTCTGGAACTCTTTTCCATTTCCCTTTATATCTTGTGCGGCTTCTCCGCCAAGCACGGCAAGGGCACCGAACAACCGGGCGACGTCAAACACCTGAGCTGGGAAACGCTGGCGTCACAGGAGTCCACCGTCAAATATATGCTGATGGGGGCATTCGCTTCGGCTATTCTGGTGTACGGCATGGCGCTGATGTACGCTGGCACCGGCACCACGGAAATCCGGGAGATCGGCCGCCTGCTGGAGACCAATCCCTACAGCCAGAACAAACTGCTTTATATCGGAATGGCGCTGGTGTTTAGCGGCCTCGCGTTCAAGGTGTCGCTGGTTCCGTTTCATGCGTGGACGCCGGACGTCTATCAGGGCGCGCCGACGCCGATCACCGCGTTCATGTCGGTGGCGACCAAGGCCGCGGGGTTTGCGCTGATCGCCCGCATTTTTTACACCGCCCTGCCCAGTTTGGAGGAAATCTGGATGCCCTTCCTGTTCGGTGTCTCGGTGCTCACCATGCTGGTCGGCAACACGGCGGCCATCTTTCAGGATGATGTCAAACGCATGCTGGCGTATTCCGGCGTGGCGCACGCGGGATACCTGTTGATCGGCATCGTCGCCAACAGCCAGGACGGCATGGCCAGCATCCTGTTCTACCTGGGCGTGTACCTGTTCATGAACATCGGCGCGTTCGCCATCGTGTTCATGATGGAAGGCGAGGGGGAACAGTCGAACTCCATCAACCGGTTCAAGGGCCTCGGCAAACGCAAACCGTATCTGGCCGCCGCGATGAGTCTGTTCATGCTGTCGCTGGCGGGATTCCCGCCCACCGCCGGGTTCTTCGGGAAACTCTACCTCTTCGTCGCCGCCATCAAACAGGGCTATGTACTGATCGCGGTGCTGGCCGTGGGCGCCAGCATGATCGCCGTGTACTTCTACCTGCGCGTCATCGGCATGATGTACTTCCAGGACGGCGAATCCGAGGAAGAGATCCATACCAGCCGCGGCATGATCGCCATCGTCACCGTCAGTTCTGTCGCCATCCTGGCCATCGGCCTGTACCCCTCCAAACTCATGCAACTGGCCCTCGCCTCCATTCCCTTCTAGCGGAGCACCTTCGCCCGTAAATTGAACCCCAAAAAATTACAGGTAGGAAGTGCCTGCTGTCACCCTGAGCCTGTCGAAGGGGGACAGATAAAAAGGCTCCCCCTTATGAAGGAGGCTGGGAGGGGTTGAGCCAAGCGGGTTTTCCTGCGACAATTTTAAGATGAGGTCTATTCATATAGTCACCATCGTTTCCGTGTGGGTCTTAAGTGGCTGTGTGCCGGAAACCCGATCGGTCGAACAACAGATCCAGCACAACCTGGAGCGGGTCAAAACCGATCCCAACAACGCCGAGGTTCGCTACCAGGTGGGGCGCGGCTTTTTGGCACTCGGCTGGTATGAGCAGGGGGCGAGTCATTTGAAAGACGCGGTGCGCCTGAACAAGGCCCACGCCCTGGCCCACCGCGAACTCGGCTGGGCCCTCTATCATCTCAAGGATTATAGCGGAGCCGAGCAATGGCTCCTGCAGGCGCTGGAGATGATGCCCCGGGACCGCGCCGCCCTCTCCACCCTGAGCGCGGTGTACATCCGCCAGAAGCGGTACCGCGATGCGGTCGACCTTTTAAAACCGTTCGTCGACACCGGGCGCGGCACCGTCAAAATCAATAA
>JAPUGN010000223.1 GCA_027298165.1 Nitrospinota bacterium | reverse complement strand
ATCACAGAGTCGATTATGCCGGATTTGGATGTGATCAATTTGGACAAGAAAAAAGTGGGCACGGTGCTCCTGTCGCCCGACGTGTTCGACGTCAAGGTGCGCGAGCATCTGGTGAAGGAATACGTTTCCCTGCAACAGGCCAATCGGCGTAGCGGGTCTGCCTCCACTATAAGTAACCGCGGCGAGATCAGGGGCGGCGGCAAGAAGCCCTGGAAACAGAAGGGCACCGGTCATGCACGGGTCGGCAGTATTCGGTCACCCCTCTGGCGCGGTGGCTTGACGGTGTTCGGGCCGACGCCGAGAGATTTCGGGTTCAAGCTATCCAAGAAATCGAAGAAGCTGGCGCTCAAGTCTGTTCTGACCGAACGGGCCCGCAACAATGGCCTGCGAGTGGTGGAGAAACTCACCCTGGATGAGCCCAAAACCAAAGCGGCGTTGGAGCTGCTCAAAAAATTGGAATTGCCGGAGCGAACCCTGTTCGTCGTGGCAGAAAAAGACCACAACCTGGAATTAGCGTTGCGTAATCTGCGTAGAACGGATGTCCTGCCGGTAGACGGACTCAATGTGTTCGATTTGCTGGTGCATGAAACCATCGTGTGCACGCCCGAGTCCATTAAGAAAATCGAGGAGCGTTTGAGCTGATGGCGACCGATTATTACAGAATTCTTGAAAAGCCCCTCATCACGGAAAAAAGCACGATGATGCAGGAGCAGGGCAACCGGGTGATGTTTCAGGTGAAGCGGTCTGCGAACAAAATGCAGATCAAGGAGGCGGTGCAGAGTATTTTCAACGTGACCGTGCTCCACGTGAACACCATCAACGTCAAGCCCAGGAGCCGCCGGATGGGCAGACATGTGGGCCTGACCAAAGCCTGGAAGAAAGCTATCGTTTTATTGAAGGAAGGAGATCGCATCGACTTTTTTGAAGGTGCGTAAGCAATATGCCGGTTCGTAAACTCAATCCAACATCCGCCGGGGTCCGGTTTCAGACCATCTCCGATTTTGCCGAGGTCACCAAGACCACGCCGGAGAAGAGCCTGCTGGTGTCCATTTCCCGCAAGGGAGGACGCAACAACAACGGACGCATCACCGCGAAGCGCCGGGGTGGCGGGCACCGCAAGCTGTACCGGGTGATCGATTTCAAGCGCAACAAGGACGGCATTCCCGCCAAAGTGGTGGGCATCGAGTACGACCCCAACCGGTCGGCCCATATCGCCCTGCTGTCGTATGCCGACGGGGAAAAGCGGTATATCGTTGCTCCCAAGGAATTGAAGGCCGGGGACAATATAATGTCAGGTCCTGACGCGGAAGTGCGCGTGGGCAATTGCCTGCCGTTGGAGAAGATTCCCGAGGGTACGCTGATTCACAACATCGAAATGCGGCCCGGCAAAGGAGCGCAGATCGCGCGCAGTGCCGGCGCCTACGCTCAGTTGATGGCGAAAGAAGGCCGTTATGCCAACATCAAACTCGGCTCCGGGGAAGTCCGGCTGGTGGAAGTCAAATGCAAGGCCACCGTGGGCACGGTCGGCAACACCGACCATGAGAAGGTATCCATCGGCAAGGCCGGTCGGAATCGCTGGCTGGGACGGCGACCGCGCGTTCGGGCGGTGGCGATGAACCCGGTCGATCATCCGATGGGGGGCGGCGAAGGACGTTCGTCCGGCGGTCGGCATCCGTGTAGTCCGTGGGGCACGCCGGCCAAGGGGTACAAAACTCGGAAAGTGAAAAAACCGTCCAGTAAATACATACTGAGCCGGAAGAAAAAGAAACGATAGTCGAAGCCTAAACCTTTGTATTCATAGTAAGGAAGTTTTATATGGCGCGATCGCTGAAAAAAGGACCCTTTGTCGATGATTCCCTGCAGGGAAAGATCGATACGATGAACCGGAAAAATGACAAAAAAATACTGAAAACCTGGTCGCGCCGCTCAACCATCACACCGGATTTCGTCGGCCATACCCTGGCGGTGCATAACGGGAAAAAATTCATTCCCGTGTTCGTCACCGAAAACATGGTGGGTCATAAGCTGGGAGAGTTTTCTCCCACCCGGATGTTCCGGGCGCACAGCGGCAAAACCAAGAAAACCGTACCCCCTAAAGGGTGATTAACGAGGTCTGAGTATCATTATGGATGTTAAAGCAAAATTGAGACATACACGCTTGGCGCCCCGGAAAGCCCGGCTGGTGGCCGATATGATTCGCGGCAAAAACGTGAATGATGCGATGAATGTGCTCACCTTTACACGGAAAAAAGCGCCCCGCCAAATTCAACAGTTGTTGAAATCGGCTTTGGCCAATGCCGAGGAAAACCATAAGGTGGTGGATGTGGACGATATGGTGGTCACGAAAATTACCGTTGACGTGTGCGTGGCTTGGAAACGCCAGATGCCAAGGGCTCGGGGCATGTCCAACATGATCAAGAAGCGGACCAGTCACATCACCATCGTGTTAAACGAAAGATAAATTCGGAGGATTGGCGTGGGACAAAAGGTACATCCGTATGGATTTCGATTGGGGATCAACAAACCCTGGAAGTCCAACTGGTTCGGTAAAA
>JAPUGN010000222.1 GCA_027298165.1 Nitrospinota bacterium | reverse complement strand
AATTTATCTTTTTCTACGGGTTTGACCAGGTAATCCTTGACACCCTTTTCCATTAATTCGGTCGCCAGTTCCGCATCTGGATATCCGGTGACGACAACTATTGGGATTCCCGGCGCTTGTTCTCTAATAAATTGAATGCATTCCAACCCATTGACCCTGGGCATCCGTATGTCGCATAGAATTACGCCGACATTTACCATATTGTCCCCTGATTGGAGAATGTCGATGGCGTTCTGTCCGTCCACCGCTTCCAATGCGTGTAACCCTTTCTGTTCCAACTGCAGCTTAATTGTATCCCGAACATCAGCTTCATCATCCACAACCAGAATTTTTCCCTTAGCCACGGCAACCCTCCTTCGCAAAAGTTTCTAAAGGTTTTAGAATTGAGGACGCACTAATCGTTTAGTAAAACTAGGCCCTGGGCCGGAACCGCGCCACTTTTTTTGTAAAAAGCATGAATTTTATGGCCCCCTATATTGCCAGCGATGGGTTTCGGAAAGGTTCCAATCTCACTCCAACAGAGTAGCCATTGACCGGCAGGACGAATATTTTTCCGTCGCCCAAGTTGCCGGTACGCAGGGTGGACACCATCGTGTTGACCCCCTCATCAGTACCTTCATCCCCCAAGCCACTTAAAGCTTACAACTCCTTATATTTCAAAACCTTAGTTTCATTAAAGAATCCGACTAATTGTCCGATAAACAAATTGGGGTACTTTTGGGGAAGCTCGCCCCCAAAATGGGTATAATCAATTGATTTTTTAAGCATTTTTACATTTTTATCTTGATTGAGCAAAAACAAAAAATAAATGAAATAATGAAATGTGGTAAAAGATGCATATATTAAAAATCAGGGACCGGTCTTTCCGTTTTATAACAAAGCTGTGCGGAAATGCTTCTAAAACCAAATTTATCTAACCCCAATCTTTGTTAATGCATATGGGCTTGAAGAAGAAATTAATCTTCATTGTGATTGCGGTCGGAGCGATTCCACTGGTTCTGGCGATGATAATTTCATATCATCAGGGCAACAAGTCCCTGATGAAAGTCATCGGTTCCAGTTTTAAAGCCCTTGCCTTTGAAACTTCGACCAAAATTGATCTCCTGATGAAAGAGGAGATTTTAAAAATTTCCCGCATCGCAAGGCATCCCACGCTGATTCTTTCGGTCACGGAAAACAACAAGTTTTTAGAGAAGGTCCCTCTTTCTGAGATCGGCCAGGAATTGCGCGAACAAACCCTGGCCTGGGAAAATCAAGATCTACAGGGCGCCTCTCCCGCCAACAACCGGGCCAGCCGTGTACTGAAGGATTTTTTGAAGAACGACCCCTATGCCTCCGAAAACACATTAGCCTTATTCGTCACCGACAGCAAAGGAGTGCTGATATCCAGTTTCAACTTTTATCCCGGTTTTTTGAACACCGAGCTTCCTTCCTGGAAAGGCATCATGACCGAAAAACTGGAGACCTTTATTGGCCCTCTGTTGCGGGATCGCCGGACAGAGCGCTACCTATTCGAATTTGCAGTACCCGTCAAAGACCATGAAGGGCAAAAGGTGGGTGTGTTACACCGGATTTATGCCGTCAAGGATTTTTTCGACCATGCCCTCGATCCCATCACCTTCGGCGAAACGGGCCACGTGATGCTGATCAATTCCGACGGGGTGGTGCTGACCTGCCCCATTTTGCCGACCGGACACCAGTTGGCCCCTCTTGAACTGGTCAAAGCCGTCACCGGTCCTTCGGCGGCCTGGGCTCAAACCCTGGGGGATGGGCATGGGAGCGAAGACGTCTCCATCATTGGCTACTCCCCCCTCGAACAAACCAGCCGACACACTTTAGCTTCCATCAATCATCGGTGGTTTACGTTCGCCTGGCAGGCCTCGGACGAATTCTTTGCACCGACGAGAAGCCTGCTGTCCTGGGTCGCGGGCGCCGGAGTGTTTTCCATTCTCTTGATCGTCATCATGGGTTCCCTGGCGGCTGACAAGATTGTCCAGCCTATCCGTCAGTTGCAAAAGGCGGCGGCATCCATCGGCCGGGGCGAAAAAGTCGCTCCGCTGAAAATCAAAACCGGGGATGAAATCGAATCCCTTTCGGAAGAAATCAACACCATGAGCAAACTCCTCCAAAGGACATTCTCAGGACTCGAGGAACAGGTGGAAGCCAAAACCCAGGAAGTGCTTTATCTCAAAAAATATACTGAAAGTATTTTGATGAGCGTGCCGGAAGTGGTTGTCATTTTTGATACCGATCTGAAAATCGAGTACGCCAACGCGGCGTTTGAAACTTTATCGGGTTCCAAGCCTGCCATCTACCTGGGACAGCGGCTGGGCGGCGTGTCTCTGGAATCCCCGGCGGCGTGGAACCAGATGGCGGTGGAACTGGGAACCTACCAATCCGGAAAGCGCTCGTCCAACGCATCGCTGGACCCGGCCCAATACGCACCGAAGGACCCGTTAAACCCCTCACAAGCCGAGCCTTCAATGGATACACGGGCAACGGTTGCCCTTCGGGACCAGGTGTTTGCCTATCAATTCTTCGACGTGATGTTGGAGAATGAAGATGCCCGGAGGATCGGGCTGATCATGAAAGATATTACGGAACAAAAAGATCTTCTGGACCAACTGACCCGGGCCGAAAAGCTTTCTGGACTGGGCACGCTGGCCGCCGGGATCGCCCATGAAATGAATAATCCCCTGTACTCTGTCATGGCCCACACCGAAGCCATTATGGAACAGGAAAATATTTCAAAAATTCGTGAACTTGCCAGCAAGGTACTTGCACGCTCCAAGCATATGGCATCCGTAATCCTCAACCTGTCCGGTTACGCCCGAGCCAATGATAAAGATGCAATGGTGGAAGTTGACATCAACGAACGCCTCGATGCGGCAACCGAAATGGCACTGATGGCCTCATACTCCGACGACATCGAATTAGTAAAAAACTATGAAAACGCCTCTCATATGACCGCCAAACCAGAAGAAATTCAGCAGGTGTTCCTCAATATTATCAGTAACTCGGTCCAGGCGATGGATGGAAAAGGAACGATAAACCTTTCCACGCAAAAAAAAGAGGGGTTCATCTTGGTTCAGATCCGTGATACCGGACCCGGAATACCCAGGGAACATCTTTCGAAAGTTTTCGACCCCTTCTTCACTACCCGGGAAGTCGGCAAAGGAACCGGATTGGGGTTGAACATTGTTCACCGGGTGGTGGAAAAATATGGCGGGAACATTCAGATCGAATCAGAGGTCGGCCAGGGAACCACGGTTATGATTTCACTGCCCACGAGCGGAAAAAAAGGAAGCGTGGCGGCAGAAAGGGCTATTCCGGCGCCGGGGCCATCAGTTTGATCCAGTGTTTTTTCTCCCACTGAATAGCCTCGCGGTACTGGCGGTATTCCCTTTCCTTGCGCTTGAAGTCCTTGTGGTGGGTCTGCCATTGACCGTTGCGCCGCACCGGCGGCATCGCCTGGTGACACATTTCGTGAAACACGGTCAACTCCAGCACTATCACCGGCACAAAATCCTGCTTCAGGCGCGGGTGAATACGAATTAATTTGCTTTTGGCGTCATACGAACCGAAGCGGAAGGAACGGCGGTTGGGAATCTTGACTTGTTTCCCCCACTCCACCTGCGCCTCGACCCTGCTGTTGAAGTATTCCTCATTCAACCGGTCGAAAATCGCTTGCAGGTCGTGTGAGTCCACCGGCTGCGCTTCAGCGAATTCCAACTCCTCCTGACGAGCCTGGGCCCGGCATTCCTTTAGAAAATTGCGAACCAGTTTGCGGTGCGCGTCCGGCAGATGCTCCAACTGCGCTACTTGGCCGAGCAGACGGCTTTGAAGGGACTCCTGCACGTTCGACATTTCGCACGGGAATAGATCGTAGTACCCGCCGTTGAACACCTCCCACTTCACCTTCTGGGCGCCGCAATCCACACTCACCTGCCCCAGAAACTCCAGACCCTTTTTCCGGCACCGGAAAATATTCTTGAACACGTCGCCGGCCATCGCGAAGGCACCGGGAACTCCGAGGATAATGGTTCCGGGATTGACCGTTGATTTTTTTAAAATAGACATGGGATAACCCGCTTTCGGAAGGGTGGCGGAGAAGCGTTCGGGAGGCATAACCCTCTGCTTCAACAAGTGTACACTCAGACCCGTTTGGAATTCAATTGCTTTTTTTGGACCGGAGAGCCGCCGCCTTTACTTGCCCGAAAATTCGTGTAATGATGGCTTCATGCAAAATTTATTGGCCGTCTTTTTAGTCCTGCTCATGACCACCGCCTGCTCGGTCACGCCGCCTACTGAAAAAGTGCAAACGCCCGAGGAAATCCGGGTGGATATCGACCGGTTCTTGTCCACCGACGATCCAGTCGAAGAAAATGAAATCCTGAAACGAATCAAGGAATCCGGAGTCCCGCACGAGGCCATCAAAACTCTCCTGCGCGAAAATGCCGTGGGACGGGGCGGACCGGTGGGCCTGTTCCGGAGCGTCCCGGTCAAACACATGGGAAAAGAGTTGACCTACTCGCTCTATGTTCCCGACTTCGCCCAAGCGGGAAACCCTCTACCGATGATCGTCGTTCTTCATGGCATGGGCGGACGCGGGGACCTCACCCTCCAGCGCTGGCAAAAGCGGTTGAACAATGAGTACATCATTCTCTGCCCGACCTATCCGATCGGCGCGTGGTGGACACTTTCGGCGGAGGAACTGGTCCTGCAACTGATCCGGGAGACCCAAGCGCGCTACCCGGTCGATCCCAATAGGATTTTCCTTGCGGGTTTGTCCAACGGCGCGTTGGGGACCTATCTGATAGGAATGTTTTATCCCGATTATTTTGCCGGCGTTATTCCCATCGCGGGCGCGGTATCGGAACCGCATTACCTGCATTTCCTGATCAACCTCACCCACACGCCGGTCTACAGCATCCAGGGAACACACGATCCCATCTTTCCGATTCAATTCAGCCGCCGCATTTACCAGATCCTGACCGACATGAATTACCCGCTGACTTATCGCGAACACAGCGAGCGCGGCATGGCGCACGGTGGACATTTTCTGCCGGAATCCCAATTGCCCGGCTTGATGGAATGGCTCAAGGAACAACGGCGGGAACCGTATTCCACCGTGGTGCGCATCGTGCGGGAAGCCAACCACCTGGACCGCATTCAATGGGCGCGCATCACCCGCGGTTTAAAAATGGCCGCCCTGCAGATACCCGGCCCTCTGCCGGAGCCGATGAATATCCAGGACGGCAAAGCCACCACCCTCATCGCGGTTCACAAGGAAAAAAATCTGTTCGAGGTTATGGGGAAAAACCTGCTGGAGATGGAGCTCTACCTCTCGGCCGACCGGGTGGATTTCGACCAACCGGTCATGGTCACGTTTCAGGAAATGAAAGAGGTGAATGGAAAATTCATCACCGGGCAGAAACGGGTCAAGTTCTACGGAACCGTCAAACGCGATACCGCCCTCCTGCTCCGGGATTTTAAATTGCGCCGGGACCCGGAACAACTGTTCGACGCCAAACTCACCGTGGTCCTGGAAGAAAGTCCCCAATTTGCCCTGAAGCCATGACCCGCTCCAACCTGATCCTCGCCCCGAACACCCAACAGAAAAGCATGACGCACATGGGATGGCCCGCCGTGCAACAAGCGCTTTCCGCATTGGCGGAATCGCCCGTGACGCGTGAACTCTGCGCCGCGCTCCACCCCGAACCGAATTTTGAACCGGCGCAACGCCTGCTGGCGGAAACCTGCGAGATGGTGGACATACGCGCCGGGGCGGACCCCTTCCCGCTTCAGGCCTTCGAAGATCTGCGACCGATCCTGCAACAGGTTTCCGAGAGACTGCTGGTGGAGCCTGGGGACTGCCTGCAGGCTGCGCATCACCTGCGCCTCGTGCGCAACCTGAAACGCTATTTTAAAAAACAGGACAACGCGCCGCTCCTCAAAAAAATCACAGAGGCCATGGACCCCATCCCTGAACTGCTGAAAGAAATCGAGCGGTGCATTGACACCGACGGTGAAATCAAAGAGAACGCTTCGCCGGAGCTCAAGCAAGCGGTGCGCGATGCGGCGCATGCCCGCCAGAAACTGGAAACCGCGCTTCAGAAAATCATAGCCAAAACCGGATCGAAAGACTTGCTTCAGGACAGTTATTTTACGGAACGCGAGGGCCGACTGGTGTTACCGGTCAAGGCCGGGGCGAAATCCCAGTTGGCAGGCATCGTGCACGACAGTTCCGGGAGCGGCCAGACCCTGTTCGTGGAACCGACTGCCATTATTCCGCTCAACAACCAAGTCAAGATCGCGCGGATGACGGTGGAGCAGGAAAAAATAAAAATTCTGCAGGCGCTGGCCAAGGTCCTCATGGAACACCGGGAGGTTTTGCAGGTCAACCAAGACCAGTTGACGAAGCTGGATGCAATCCACGCCCGGGCGCGGCTGGCTGAAAAAATGGAAGCGCGCCGGTTTTTATTGCGCGATGACGGACTCGTCGACCTGCGCCGGGCGCGCAATCCGGAACTGGTGCTGAACCGGCAGGAGGTGGTTCCCAACAACATTCAATGGGACGCCGCCACGCGCGTCATCATCATCTCCGGTCCCAACACCGGCGGCAAAACGGTGACGTTGAAAACCGTGGGCCTGATGTCGCTGATGGCACGTGCCGGCTTGCTTTTGCCGGTAGCGGATAATTCAGAGATGGGGTTTTTCCCCGAGGTGTATGCTGACATTGGCGACGAACAGAACATTCAACTGCAACTATCCACCTTCTCCGCGCACCTCGAAAAAATCATTCACATGCTGAACAACGCGTCCCCGGGAGCGCTGATTCTGCTGGACGAGCTGGGCATCGCCACCGACCCGCAGGAGGGCGCGGCACTGGCGGAATCCATCCTGATCGAAATGAAACGGCGCGGGCTGATGGTGCTGGTCTCCACTCATTACCTGGCGCTCAAAATCCTGGCGCAGACCGAGGAAGGATTTTTAAACGCGTGTACTGAATTCGATGATCAAACCCACCGGCCCACCTACCGCCTGATCTTCGGCGTGCCGGGTGACAGCGCGGCGCTGGAGACGGCACAACGGCTGGGGCTCGATGCGGAAACACTCGACCGCGCCCGCGCCATTTACGAACACAAGGACCGCCGCGCCGAACAGCTCCTGCAATCGCTGAATCGCCAGAAACGCGAAATGGTCAAGAATCAAGAAGCGCTCCAAGGAAATATGGAGGAGACGAACCGGCTACTGGCGGAGCAGAAAACCCTTACCGAAAATTTGAAGGAAGAGGAGCGGGATTTCATCAAAACCAAGGCGAAAAAAGTGCAGGCGTTCGTCCGCGACACCAAGCGCGAAATCAAAAAGCTCATGGAGAGCCTGCGCCAGAGCCGCAACGTCTCCCAGTTACGCAAGGCGGAAAAAAAGATTCACCAACTGGGGCAGGTTCCGCTGTCCGCCCTGTCCCCGCAAGAGGCGGGCTGGGAAGTGCCCGCGGACCAGCTCCAATCCGGGGACCGGGTGCGGGTCGAACACTATAACGCCTTCGGCACTCTGCTGGAGAATCCCGCTGGAAAAACAAAAGTACGCATGCAATTGGGGAATCTCGAGACGGTGGTGGACATCCAAACCCTGAAGGGCCATCGGCAGCCGCCGCCGAAGGCTCAAAAAGAGGAACCCCGTATTCACATTCATACCGAAGCTCAGCCCTCGTCCCAAACCACGTGCGATTTGAGAGGCAAAAGCGTCGACGAGGCGAAAGACGAAATGGAAACGTTTCTCAGCCGGGCCATCGTCAATAAACTGGCGAAAGTCATCATCATCCATGGCCACGGCATGGGCAAACTGAAACAGATGGTGCGGGAAACATTGGACGTTTCCGGCATCGGCAAGAACCATCACCCCGGCGAGAGGCACGAAGGCGGCGACGGGGTGACGGTGGTGGAGTTGTGACGCACCACCGATTCATTTTAATTTCGAACAACACGACTGTGAGGACTCTATCATGAAACGACTTTTAACCTTCAGCTTCATGGGCCTGCTGTTGATGTGGGCCGACACTTCGTATGCAGGCGGGAATACCCAGGTCTCGCTCCACGGCAAACCGTTAACACTGACAGGAACCCCCCTACAGGAAGGACAACCGCTCCCGGCGCTAACCCTTCCCGACAGCGGGTTGACGATGACCGACCTGCAATCGTTCAAAGGCCAGGTAACTATCATCAGCATTGTGCCGTCGATCGACACCAAAGTCTGTGAGAAGCAAACGCATATCCTGAGCGAAGAAAACGGCGGGCTGGACTCAACGGTGCGGCTGGTCACCATCAGCCGGGACCTGCCGTTCGCACAAAAGCGGTTCGCCGTGGAAGCGAAAATCAAAAACATCCTGTTTCTGTCGGATTACCGCGACGGCGGGTTCGGCACGGCCACTGGACTGATGATTCAGGAAAACCGCCTGCTGGCACGTGCAATGGTTGTATTGGACAAAGAAGGAGTGATCCGCCATCTGGAAATTGTGCCGGACCTGGGGCAATTGCCGGACATGAAAAAGGCGTTTCAACGGGCGGGGACTTTGTAGAGTCAAAACTTTTGAATAACGATGTCACCCTTCCAAGGGTTCAGGGTGATCCAACGAAAACTATTCGTAAACTTCCGCTTCTTGCTCGTCTTTCTGGGTAGGGAGGTCTTCGGGTTTGATCACGGGACGGGCGATGCACAGCGTTCCGACAAAGGTTTTGTCCTGTCCCCGCGTCTGAACGTGGTCGTCGTTTTCTTCCCACAGGCCGCAGGCATCCACAATGAATTCTATGGCGGGTATTTCGGTGGAGATCACGGAGTTGGTGCAGGTCCGCAATTGAACCGGCAGGTGATAGGTCGCCCGGTGGCCGATCCGCTTGGTCATGATTCGGGGCACCACGTCATCCACGTTGTCCATGTATAACAGATCACCGATGAACTGCCCCAGCATTTCACCGTCCTCGTATCCCAGCAGGCGCACGGCCGGGTTGGCGAACACCACGATGCCGTTCCCGTCCAGCTGAAAAATCAGATCATTGGTGGCTTCCACGATGGATTTGTACTGGCGTTCGGTCTTACCGAGTTCGGTGACGGTTTTGCGAGTGGTTTCCTCGACTCCGTCCATCAGAGAGGGAAGGCTGATCAACAACGCCACCAAAACAATGGCCACGTGCATGGCGGTGTCGAACCAGACCAGGGCGCTTTCCGAAAGGGATTGAACGGAAGGCCGGATCCAATCGGCCAACCCAAACTCCCAGACCAGGGAAAGCACCAGCACCCAAATGAGCGTCATCCGGAAATGAATCCAAATCTTCTTTTTATATTGTTCAGGGCTCATGGACAAAAAAGGGGTAAACCCCTCTAAAAAAAGCAATCGGGAACTCGTCCTTTTTCATTTAATAGATGGATATCAGTTTACCATTTAATAGGGGGGGTTGCCACTACTTATTTCATAAGAAAAGAGTTAGGACGTTTTATCGGAATGATTTAATGGAAGACCTTGACCAGATTGTCGAAGTGAGAGGCGGAATTCTTGATTTTGCTTTCGTTGCCCAGGGCGCACACGGTTCCCTTATCGCGGATGGTTTCAAACAGCCCGGCATATTCCCGGATGTCATCCAGGCGCGTCGATAGCAATTCCTCAAAACGCCGCTGTTTGAATTCATGGGTCAGGCCGGTGAGGTGTTCAATTTTGGCGAGGGATCCCTTGCGGTCCGGGGTCAGGGGGGGATCGAGCTTGCCGGCGCAACCGATGACAATTTTCTCAAACTCCTCCCCGGACATTTCCAGCTGGTGCAGAAATTTCGGAATGTCGTCGTACACCTGCAGGGTTTCCGCCAGATTGGGATCGCGGTAAGACACCAGCGCGAGGTCTCCCGTGTACAGGTCGAAACTCAACGAACTGCCATAGGCCCCGCCCTTCACGCGCACGTGGTCCCAGAGATAAACCGTGCGAAGCAGGGCTTTGAGCACGTCGAACTGGCCGGAAAACTCGAAGCCGTTGTCGTACAGATTGATCGCCTTGCCGACGTATTGCACGGTACTCGCCGTCACGAACGCTTCGTTCAAGTCCACCGGCCCGAACTCCAGTTCGGCGACCGGATAGGATACATCGGGCAACAGATCGGCGATTCCGCGCAGGCGTTTTTCGACCTTTTTATATTCCTTACCCGTGCAGGTGATATTGGCCAGCAGGTTGTCGCGGGTGAATACATATTTCGCCACTTCCCGAAAACAGTCCGCCACCTCTGCGGGATCTTTTTCCACCCGCACTAGCAGGTCCTCCAGAAAACGGAAATAGGTGATTCCCTCCAGCAGTTCGTCATAGCGGCCGAGGCGGGAATGATAGGACTGCAGACGAGACATAACATAATGATTGCCGTTGGGAACGATGGAGGCCTCCATATTGGCTTTGGCACTGCGGATGATCTCTACCAGCCGCTTGTGGTTGTCGAAGTTGCGCTCTCCCAGCAACTCCTCAACCAAGTCGAACAGATCGTCGACTTGTTCCACCAGTGCGGTGCCGTTTAAATTGAGGCAAGAGATGATCCGGTGCCGATCCTTAAGGGAAACGGTGGAGAAATCGGAGGATGAAATACCGCCGGTGCGGATGCCGATCTGCTGGCCCATTTCCACATAGTCACGCTTGTTGGTGCCCATCCCCATCACCAGCCGTCCCAGCAGAGACAGGTATTGGATCTTGTCCTGCGGCACTGTCTCCAGATTGAAACACATCTGAGTGTAGGCGATCTTGTTGGTGAACAGATCGTGAAACAGGATTTTCGGCGCCGAGCCGTTTTTGATTTCGCAGGGATAATCCGGAGCGATTTTCCCAACGTCATCCAACGTCAACCGCGGCAAAGTGGCCAATGCTTCCGGCGGGTCCGGCTGCATCTGCCGTTCCTGAAGCGTGTGTGTGGTTTTCACCAGATGTTGAATTTCCGGCTCGGCCAGTGACGCCTTCATCTGCCGCAACTGTTTGCGGACCTTGGCCTCCTGCTTCTCCCCCAGTCCCGGCTTCGGAACCAACACCACCACGCTATGGTGTTTGTTGTTCAATAAATATTTGCGGATCAGTTTTTCGAAATGTCCGGATTTCTTTTTGATTTTCCTCATCAGCCGGTCGTATTTGAGATGGCTGAGGGGGTTGCCGCCGTACAACCAGGACCCCAGCGCCTGGATGTTGTAGACAATGCCTTTGGCGAACCCGCCGAAATTCGCCTCACGCAGTTTGAAGTCGACCGTGTTGACCGAAGCCAGCACCTGGTTTTCATCGATGCCGTTTTCGGCCAGATTCTCCAGCGTTTTGAAAATGAGATCGACTATCTTCTGCGCATCTTCCTTATCTGCGCCTTTCATGCCCACGGCGAACAGGGTCTCCACCCGGTTGTCATCGAACCCGCCGCCGATAACCTCGGACCCGAGGTTGGATTCCAACAGCGCCTTGCGTAACGGCGAGCCGGGGGTGCCCAGCAAAATGTGGCTCAGGATTTCCATGTACAGGCAGTGTTCGTAATCGGTCGACTTGTCGAGCTTGAGACCTACCACCACGAAGGTTTTTTTCTCCAGCGATTCGTCTTTGGAAATCGGGTACGGCGCTTCCTTCCATTTGGGTTTGCTGAACCGGCGCTGAATATCGACCCCGGAATCCACTTCCATGCGGTCGAATCCGCTCAGGTATTCTTCATGCAAAAATTTCAGATAGTCCTCCGTGTTGCCGTCACCATGTAAAAAAATGCGGCTGTTGGAGGGATGATAGTAGCGCCGGTGAAAATCCTTGAACTCCTCATAGGTGAGATCGGGGATGACCGCCGGGTCGCCCCCGGATTCATAGCCGTAGGTGGTTTTCGGAAACAGCGAGTGCACCAGGTAGCGGTCGAGCACGCTTTCGGGGCTGGAGAACACCCCTTTCATTTCGTTGAACACCACCCCCTTGTAGGACACCGGGCCGTCCGGGTCTTCCAGCTCGTAATGCCAGCCCTCCTGCATAAACGTTTCCTCGGTGATGCGCGGATGAAACACGGCGTCGAGGTAGACATTCATAAGGTTGTAGAAATCCTTCTGGTTGCGGCTGGCCACCGGGTACATGGTTTTGTCGGGAAAGGTCATCGCGTTGAGGAAGGTCTGCAGACTGCCCTTCATGAGTTCCACGAACGGTTCCTTGACGGGATACTTCCGCGACCCGCACAGCACACTGTGTTCCAGGATATGCGCCACGCCGCGGTCGTTGGCGGGCGGGGTGCGGAAGGTCACGCTGAACACCTTGTTGTCGTCGTCGTTTTCCATCACCAATAGCTCGGCGCCGGTTTTTTCGTGTTCGAACAGGAGCGCGAGGGAGTTGATCTCCTTGATGTTTTCCCGATGTACGCACTTGAAACCGTGATAGGTCTGTTGAGTTTCAAAACTCATGGAAGTTCCTTTCCGGATATTGAAACCCGCGGCGCGGCCCGCTGCGGGAAGAAGGTTGAATTGATGCGGGTCAAGAATACCACAGGGCGGGGGGAAACCCCTATCCCGTAATCTCGAGGCCCACCGGGCAGTGGTCGGAGCCCATCACTTCGGGTGTAATGTACGAATTTTTAACGCGTTTCATGAGGCCCTCGGTGACGAAAAAGTAGTCCAGCCGCCACCCGATGTTGCGTTCGCGGGCCCCGGCGCGGTAGGTCCACCAGGAGTACTGATCCGGCTCCTTATTGAATTCGCGGAAGGTGTCAATGTACCCGTGGGCGGCGAACTTGTCCATCCATTCCCGCTCAATGGGGAGAAACCCGGAGTTCTTTTCGTTTTGCTTGGGGTTTTTGAGATCGATAGCCTTGTGCGCGGTATTCAGGTCACCGCAGATGACCAGCTCCCGGCCCTCGGCGCGCAACGCCTGGCAGTGGTCGAGAAACGCGTCGTAATAATCCAGCTTGTACTGGAGGCGTTCCTCGCCGCTGGTGCCGTTGGGAAAATAAATATTGAGCAGATCGAATTTGGGAAACTCGTGGCGCAGGTAGCGGCCTTCGATATCGAACCGCTTGATGCCCATGTCCCAGTGCACGGTTTTAGGTTTCTTTTTGGTGAAGGTGGCGACGCCGCTGTAGCCCTTGCGCTGAGCAGGGTTCCATGCGGAATGATAACCGGGCAACTCCGCCACAAGGGGTTCTACCTGGTCGGGCCGTGCCTTGATTTCCTGCAGGCACACCACGTCGGGCGACACCTTGTCCACCCACTCCAGAAATCCCTTTTTCACCACGGCGCGGATGCCGTTGACGTTCCAACTGACGATGTTCATGAATGTTCCTGTATAAGATCGGCTTTCTCGAAACATGACAGAAATCCGTTGCCACCCTTCGACAGGTTCAGGGTGACACTGAGGAGGAATCCCCCCGGCCCCCTTTACAAGGGGGAGCACTTTCTCCCTCCTCCAAAAAAGGGAAAGGATAAGTCAATTCGGCTGCCGGTTCAAGAACGTTCGCGTTTTTAAATCGCAGGGAGTGCTCTAAAAAAAGGATCCGGGAAGATCAGGAGAATTCTTCCGGGGTGACGATGGGAATGGCGGCGGCGTGGTGGAGAATCATTTTCCAATCGTCGCCCACTCTTTGAAACAGGTTGGTGGAATGCACCTTGGAACTCTGCACGCCGGTCGTTTTGATGGAGAACAGGTTTTCCTGGCAACTCACCCAGGCGATATCCTCGT
>JAPUGN010000221.1 GCA_027298165.1 Nitrospinota bacterium | reverse complement strand
TTTTTGGAATCATTGAAACAAAAATTTATCGGCGTGTTGATGGGGGGACTCTCCCCGGAGGGGGCAGTTTCGTTGACCTCCGGGCTGGAAATCTTGAACGGCCTCAAGAGCAAAGGACTGAACGCCACCATGATTGATGTGGACCACAACATAGGAGCCGCACTGGCCGAACGGAAGATCGACCTGGCCTACATCGCCCTACACGGCACGTTCGGCGAAGACGGAACCATTCAGGGGACTCTCGAATACCTCAAAATCCCCTACACCGGCTCCGGGGTTCTGGCAAGCGCGATTGCGTACAACAAGGTGGTGTCCAAGGAGATTTTCATAGAACACGGCATCCCGACGGCGCCGTATCAGGTGATCCACGCGGAGGACCGAAGCCGGATCACGCGCAAACTGGATTTCCCGGTTGTGGTGAAACCTTCCGATCAGGGATCGAGTATTGGCATCAGCATTGTCCACAGCGAATCGAATTGGGAAACCGCGCTGGACCGGGCGTTCGAAGTTTCGGAGGAAGTTCTGATCGAAAAATACATCGCAGGGAAATTACTGGCGATTAGCATGAACGGCCCGCAACCCATGCCGATTGTGGAGATCGTCCCCAAATCGGGTTTCTACGACTATGAGGCGAAATACACCGCAGGTAAAACCGATTATGTGTGCCCGGCGGAGTTGACGCCAGAAGCAGTGGACCGGTGCAACGATACGTCGGTCCAGGTGTTCAAAGCCCTCAAGGGCCGCGGGTTCCCGCGCGTGGATGTGATCCTGGACGAAGACGGCATCCCGTACGTCCTCGAAATGAACACCATACCGGGCATGACCCCGACCAGCCTGCTTCCCATGGCGGCACGCAAAGCGGGTCTGGAATTCGACGCATTGGTAATCGAAATTTTGAAACGGGCGCGGCTGGATTATGAAAACTAGAAAACGATTATGAATTATATCCTGAACAAAACCAATGAATCCCGGCTGAACTGGGGAAAAGTCCATTCCCGCCAGCGGAAAAAGCACCAACGCCCGGGCAAAATCCTGAGGGGACGGAAAATCAAAAGCCGCCACAGTGGATGGCGCGACCGGACCAAAACCTGGCTGGAGAACATCGCCAAGCTGGTATTGGTCGCCGTCATGAGTTACGGAGCGTTTCACGGCTACCGGTATGTCACCACGGCACCGCAGTTCGCACTGGCGCAGGTTCAGTTCTCCGGCAACGACAAGGTCAACCTCGCGACGCTGCAAAACATGGCCCAGCCGTTGCTGGGTCAGAATATCTTCCAGCTCGACCTGGAGGCGGTGACCGAGAGGTTCAAGAAAAACCCATGGATTGAAAACGTCTCCACAGTCCGCCAGTTGCCCCGGGGCCTCCACATCCAGATTCAGGAGCGAACGCCGTTTGCGCGCATCCAGTTGGACAAAACCTATCTGATGGATCATTACGGAGTGTTGATCGTCCCGGACCCCTCGCCACACCCGGATTTGCCGCTGATCACGGGAGTGAAAGTGAAAAAGGTGGAGCTGGGCAATGAAATTCTCGTGGAGGGCATCGTGCTGGGATTACAGGTCATGCATTTCATGAATCAATTGGGAGCGTTCCAAAACGACCCCATTCGGAAATTTCACATGTCCAGTCCGCGCAAGCTGGTGTTCACCACGCAACACCGGGGGATCGATATCTACCTGGCCGTGGACCGGGTACAAGAGGGTTTTGAGAATTTAAAGATAATACTCGACGCTATGGATTCAAACCTTTCCGGGATTCATTACATCGACCTGTCCTTCAAGGACAAGGTGGTGGTCAAGGAAAACCAAAAAGAACCCCGGCGCGGGATCATACACAGGATTTAACCGTTTTTCGAAAAGGGGACACACATGTCCAAAAAACACAACTACATTGTCGGTCTGGACATCGGCACCACCAAAATCTGTTGCATCATCGCGGAAGTCACGCCGCAGGGGGAGATTGAAATTATCGGGCTCGGCCAGTCCCCTTCGCGCGGTTTGCGCAAGGGTGTCGTGGTCAATATCGACGCCACGGTGGAATCGATCAAAAGCGCGGTGGAGGAGGCGGAGTTGATGGCGGGAACGGATATCGACTCCGTGTTCGTGGGGATCGCCGGCGGCCACATTAAAAGCATGAACAGCCACGGCATCATCGCGGTGAAACACAAGGAGATCAACCACCACGATATCGATCGGGTCATCGAAGCGGCCAAGGCCATCGCCATTCCGCTGGACCGGGAGGTGATCCACGTTCTGCCCCAGGAATTCATCGTTGACAACCAGGATGGCATCAAAACGCCTCTCGGCATGGCGGGGATACGGCTGGAAGCTAAAGTGCATATTGTCACCGCCGCCGTTACCTCGGCGCAGAACATCGTCAAATGCGTCAACAAGGCGGGGCTGGGCGTACAGGACATCGTGCTGGAACAGCTCGCTTCCAGTGAATCGGTACTCTCTAATGATGAAAAGGAACTGGGCGTGGCGTTGATCGATATCGGTGGTGGCACCTCGGATCTCGCGATCTTTTATCAGGGCGCCATCAAACACACTTCGGTGCTGGCCATTGCCGGGGCGCAGGTGACCAACGACATCGCCATCGGCATGCGCACCCCCAACGCGGAGGCGGAGAAGATCAAACACGCGCACGGGTGCTCTTACTCGGATCTGATCAAGCAGGACGAAAACATCGAAATCTCCACCGTGGGCGGACGCAGCACGCTCAAGGTGTCGCGGCAGATCCTGAGCGAAATCATCGAAGCGCGAATCCGGGAAATGTTCGACATGCTCAACCACGAAATCCAGACGTCCGGATACCAGGACAACATCTCATCCGGCATCGTCATCACCGGCGGGTCGGCCTGTGTGGAAGGCATGGCTGATCTGGCGGAAGAAGTGTTCCAGGTGCCCGTGCGCATCGGCACCCCTATGGGCTTGGGCGGCCTGGTCGATGTGGTCACCAGCCCCATCTACGCCACCAGCACGGGACTGATTCATTACGGCGAAAAAAGTTACAAGGCGGGCCGCAACATGGACCTGCAAGGCAGAAATCTGTTTGAAAAAATCTTCAGCCGCATGAAAGGCTGGACTGAAGAATTTTTTTAATCACCAAGGAGGAAACAATGGGCTTAATCGAATTTGAATCTAGCAATGATTATTCGGCTAATATCAAGGTCGTCGGCGTCGGCGGCGGTGGCGGCAACGCGGTCAACGCCATGGTGCGGTCGGGCATTCAAGGCGTGGAATTCATCCTGGCCAATACCGATATCCAGACGCTGGACGCCTCACCGTGTCAGCACAGAATACGGATTGGGACGGAATTGACCCGAGGTCTCGGCGCTGGGTCCAACCCGGACATCGGCAAAAAAGCGGCGGAAGAGAGCCGCGATTATTTGTATGACGTGCTGGAAGGCTCGGACATGGTGTTTCTCACCGCAGGCATGGGCGGCGGCACCGGTACCGGCGCCACACCCGTGATCGCGGAGATCGCCCGGGAAGCGGGTGCGCTCACCGTCGGCGTGGTCACCAAACCGTTTCTGTTTGAAGGCAGCCGGCGACAGTCGCAGGCCGAAGAAGGCATTGAGGAATTGAAGGAGGCGGTCGATACGCTGATCGTCATTCCCAACCAGAAACTGCTGAGTTTCATCGGCAAGCAAACGTCGTTGACCACTGCCTTCGCACAGGTGGACGACATCCTGCGTCAGTCCATCTGCAGTATCTCGGATTTGATCGTGATTCCGGGGTTGATCAATCTCGATTTCGCGGACGTCAAAACCATCATGTGCGGCATGGGCAAGGCGCTGATGGGTGGTGGTATGGCTTCCGGCGAAAACCGGGCCATCGAAGCGGCGCAACGTGCCATCACCAGCCCGCTGCTGGACGAGGCTTCGGTCGAGGGCGCGCGCGGTATTCTCATCAACATCACCGGCGGTGAAGACCTGACTCTGCACGACGTCAACGAGGCGGCCATGCTGATTCAGAAAAACGCACACGAAGACGCGCACATTATCTTCGGCGCGGTGGTCGACAAGAGTATGAAGGACGACATGCGCGTGACGGTCATCGCCACCGGGTTCGAGAGGGAGGAACGCAAGGGGCTCTTTTTGACGCCGCAGGAGCCCAACACCCTGCCGATGAAAAAAGTGGTGAACGGACCCGATGTGGAAGCGAATCTGGAAAATCATCCCGCCTACAATCAGAATAATCTGAAAGACCTGGCGGATACGATCCGGAAGGAGTCTCCAGACACCTTTTCCAACAATTCAAATTTCGATATCCCGACGTTCCTGCGGAAACATGCCGATTGATCCGCAGGTTCGCCCAGAGGAGAAGTGGAGCCGGTCTTCCGGCTCCCTCTCCTCCGTCCTTTATTTTACGCTCACCGTTTGTTCAAATCCCAGTTGTAATCCAGGTAGGAGACGTCGGCATCCTCTTTCTTAAGAAGGAGCCGGTCCGGCTTCGGAGCGTAACGGGCGAGGAACGAAAGCACTCCGCCCTGGGGTTCAAAATCGTCCTCGAACCAGTCGAAAATTTTTGAGAGCGTAATACGCCCGCTGGCGTGGTCAACCTGAAGACCCTTGCCTTTATTTTCCAGAAAGCGCCTCAAATGATCGTCCAGTTGCCGGTCGAGACGTTCCTTCGTGTAGGCCTCCTTGCGCAAGTCGGGGCAACTGACCGAAGCGCAGACGATGGCGATGTGGATACGCGGGTTGCCCATCTTCCTTAAAATCTTGTGCTCGATTTGGTTCAAGGTGACGTCCTGGCCGCCGACCACGCCCACCGTTTTCTTCCAGACCGATCCGAACAGGCTTCCGGCATCCTTGATGCTGGCCACCGGGTAATGGTCCACCACCATTTTCACCGCCATGATGTTGTAGACGTTGATCCAGAACGCCAGTTTCTCTTTCTGGGTTTTCAATGTGGCGGGAGCAAAGGTTTTCAATGCTCCGATCAGCTTGGAATAGGCCGGGTCTTTCTTCATCGCGGTATAGTCGACCCCCGCAAGGCGCACCCCGGCAATGGTGGTGGGTCCCACGTGCCGTTTCAGCAATCCGTCCCACCCGCTGAAGTCGAAGGCCCAGCCTGTCGACGGAGCCAGCAGCAGACCCGCCAGAAGGACCCATGCGTGTGCGGTGTTCATTCGGTTCATGGCCATTTTAAAATCCTTTAACTGCAAATCACGGATTGATCGGTACAATGACATCAATTATACTCCAAAGACGAGCGGTCAATTAATTCATAGAAATGATTCCCTGTTTTAGTCCCTTCCGGAAGAGTTCCCTTACATCTTTTCACAACACCATGACCACGGACCCCAAACAATGGCTCTACGTTTCCGACCTGGACGGCACCCTGCTGGGTACTCACGGCGATTTCCCGAAAGCGTGGGTGGAACGCCTGAACCGTTTGATCGATCGCGGACTCCGCTTCACCATCGCCACCGCCCGTAATTACGATTCGACCCACCCCATTTTGCGGGACGTGAAACTGCGACTTCCGGTGATTCTGTTCAACGGCGCGTACCTGACCCATTTCGAGACCGGGAAAAACCTCGACGAGTCCAACTTCATCGCCCCCCATGTGGTCGACGCCCTGCTGGAGATGACACAACAGCTGGGCATGGACCCGTTCGTGTACACCTACGACGAGCGGCATTATCTGTATTACCGCAACACCGACAACGAAGGGTCCCATGGTTATCTAAAAAGCCTGGAAGGCGATGGCCGCCTGCGCTATATCGAGGAATACGAGTTCCGCGAGGACGAACGCATCGCCGGCTTCCTGCTGATCGACACCCCGGCGGCACTGGAGCCGGTGTACCGGTCCCTCAAGGAGCGGTTTCCGGAGGACTTGAATCTGTACTTCGCGAAGGATATCGCCCGTCCCCGCTTCCACTGGCTACAAATGTTCCACCACCACGCCGACAAGGGCAAAATGCTGCGCACTCTGGCGGGCCGCCTGGATACCCCCCTGGCGCAGATCGTGGTGTTCGGGGATTACCTCAACGACCTTGAAATGTTTGAGATTGCCGGGAAAAGCATCGCTGTCGCCAATGCCCTGCCGGAGGTGCAGGCGGCGGCTCATCAGGTCATCGGGAGCCACGCCGAGGGCGCGGTCCTCGATTACCTGGAATCGTTGGGGTTCTGATTCCACTGGACCCTGCGTAGCAAACTGGAGTAGTATCAAGGCATGACTGATAAGGAACAGCCACAGGAACCGCAAGAAACCGTCTACGAGCGCGATAAAACTGCGAAGGAGCCTAAGGTCCAGGACAAGCCGGAAGGCGAAGCCCCGAAGCGCGTCATCAAACCGCGCAAGGTGTTCCAGGCGAAGAAAGTCAAGATCCAGAGCAAAAAACCGCTGGAGCACCGCGTGCGCCATATTCGCATGTCCAGTTTGGAGACGGCCAACCTGATCCGGCAGACCGTGGTCGATTTTCAGAATGAACTGGCCGCCGAACCGACGGACGATCCGGACAAGGAATATCAGGACTACGAGAAGATCGAAAAATTCTTCGCGCGCCTGGCGAGAAAGTACAGCGTTTGCTCCAGCAAAGGCGTGGGCGGCGATCTGGAATGGATTTATCCCAAAATGCCCGAGATGGAAGGCATTTTTACCAAGGATCTGCGCGACGAAATTTTGCAATGTGAAAAGTTCGTGATCCCCGACCCCATCAAATCCAAATTCGGTTACGACATCATCCTGGTTTGTGAAACGCAGATATGCAAAAAGATTGAGGAAGAAGAAAAGGAAAAACTCGACCCCCGCTACGAAGCCCTGGCCGCCAAAGACGCCCCCCGCGTCCAGGCCCCACCCTCCAGCATGGACATCCCGTCCTGAGAAGGGCAATTCCCTCTCAAGTTTTAAACAGGAAAAGAAGACCGGCGAGGGCGATGACCGCCAGCGTGCCGAATCCTATGATCTTCAGCATCTTGTCGCTTCCCACGTTTTCTCTCCTGGTGTTCGCTCCTGCTCGATCTCAGAAATTGATCTTCGAGTCCATCCGGTTTTTGAGGATGAGTTCCGCCGCCGTATAGTATTTCTTGTCGCTATTGCACGGCTGGCACGCCACCACCACGTTGCCCTTGGTACTCTTGCCGCCGCGCGACAGGGGCACGATGTGGTCCATGGTCAAATCCTTTTTCGCAAATGTCTGCCCGCAGTAATTACACTCCCCTTTGGCGAGCAGGTTCTGCCACCATACCGAGTCGCGCAATACCCGCGCCTTCTCTTTTTCCTTTTTGACGCTCTCCGGGCTGGGAGCGGCCGGCGCCCCGCCCTTCTTATTACGCTGTTTTCGCGTGGCCATATGCCCGGATCAGTTTAAAGGGATTCATATTCAGCCGCACCGCCCTGACGGTGGCCGACAGACTGCCCTGCGGATACCAGAAATTCTCGCCGATATCGAAGGCGAATCCCATCGCGCCGGAGAGCCGCGTCTGCCAGGTCCAGAAACAACTGCCGTAGCCGATTTCGAAGATGGGGTCGATGTGCAGGACATACGTGCGGCCGCGCGATTCGAACTCATACTTCAACTCGTACAGGCTCTGCAACTCCAGCTTGTTGGGCAGACGCCAGTCGGCATGACCCCCCAGCAGGCGGCGGTTGAGTTCTTCGACATATTCAGCGGCTTCATACCAGTTGATGTAGTTCCCGGTTTCCGAGTAGCCGTAGCTTTCCTGCCACATCAGGCCGGTGGCGGAATCGGTCAGCGTGCCGTCGCCGTTGTCGGAATAGCGTTCGGTCATGCCAGGCGTTCCAGCGGGGATTGACATTCGAAGGCATAGCCGCACTCATTGATATCGTTCGGCGCGTCCGGGTATTTGAGGCACAACAGGGGTTTTTCGGGCGTGTTGTGGACCTTGCACTGATTATCTGCCGTCAATTGACTGCACGGGATATCGACCGCATAAAACAGCGCGTTACCCGCCACATCCTCGCCCACCACGCGGATGCCCCGGTAGCCGAGGTAAAGCTCCAATTCTTCCCGATTGCCATGCTGGCGCAGAGTCACATCCCGCACCACCGTCATATTCACCGTCTTGCAACACTCGCCACACTGATGACATTCCCCTGTCCGAGTAAACATAAATTCTCTCCAAAAATTTAAACTTCCCCGCCTCGGCGTAAGCCTAAGGCGGAATTGGGAGCGGAGCCTCTCCGCTTACTTTTTCCGTTTGGCTTTGGTTTTTTTGGGTTTGCCGTGGTGTTCGGCGGTGACAGTGGTGTAGATGCCGCCGCGCACGAAGAACTCGCCGGTCACCTGCATCCACCGGGGCGGGCAGGCGGCCACCAGGTCGTCCAGTATCTTGTTGATCACCGCCTCGTGAAACGCCCCCTCGTTCCGATACGACCACAAATACAGCTTCAGCGACTTCAGCTCGATGCACTCGCGGTCGGGCACGTAATGGATATCGATATGGGCGAAATCCGGCTGGCCGGTGCGCGGGCACAGGCAGGTGAACTCCGGACACTCCATATGAATCTCATAATCCCGGTCCGGATAGGGGTTCAGGAACACTTCCAGCTCTTTAGAGGCTTGTTTTTTCATAGTTTACGGGTTTATTCGAAGTTTTATTGAATAATTTTGGGTCGCGGCCTTGCTTTACGGTTCTGGGGTTTTATTTATTGTATGATCGTTAGCACTTGTGGCCGTAGAGTGCTAATCCCCGGTAACCCCCAACG
>JAPUGN010000220.1 GCA_027298165.1 Nitrospinota bacterium | reverse complement strand
ATACTCCCCGTCCCAGACGGCGAACGCGATCAGGATCGGCTTTTTCCGGTCGAACTTGACGTCCCACTTGTTGAGCGACTTCAATGACCGGCGAAACACCACGTGCCACTGGCCGTCTTTCCAGACCCCCTGGCCGATAATATTCTGCTTGGTCTTCGGTTGCGGGGTCAGAGTGCCGAAACCCTCGGCGTTCAATTCCTCGATGGGCACGTCACGGAAGGGGTTGAGCGCCTCGACGGGATTCACCTCACCGCCGAAAATCAAGACGTCCATGTCCATGCCCTTGGTGGCGTATTCCAATTCTTCTTTGGTTTCGATCTCCGATTGCCAGTCCGCCCGCCACTGCCAGATATTGACCGGCTTGGCGCGGTTGCCCATGCCAAAAAAAGGTTCGTTGTGACCGTGGGTGTGCAACAGCACGTCGCCCAGCGCAAATTCCAGCGCGATGGCGTCCTTGAAATCCTCATGGCGGCTGGCGGTGCGGTTGGCGATGGGATCGTCCCACACCACACGGATGGCGATTTCCTTGTCGTTGACCACCGACTGAAACCGCACGCGGTTGATCGGGTTTTTGCGGGCGTTGAGCGCAATCAACTGGACGTCATGGCTGGGGACGTCTTTCCAGAGCGGGCTGTCCGGGTCGTTTTCGATTTTCTGATCGGTTTTTTTGGAATACAGGTCGATTTCATATTCGGCTTTCTGAAGATCGTCCACCCGGACTTTGGAGTGAACATACCCCGCCAGGTCCCAGCGCTCGGTATCGGTCAGGTGACCGAACGACTTCATGGGGGTGCCGTCGATGCCCGTGGTCAGGGTCATGTAAATTTCCCGTTTGCTGTAGCCGAATTTGTTGATGTTGGGATTGGTCAGATCGTAGACAAACACCCGGTGGTCCCAGATATCGTACAGTTCCCCGGCAATTTTTCCACCGCCTGTGAGGCCGGTGCCATGACAGCGGGAACAGCGCATCTCTTTATAAATCTGTTCGCCGTTTTTCAGAGTATCGGGGGTGGTCGGCGGTGTTGGGCCGGGGTCGACCGGTTTTTTGGGTTTCTCGGTTTCAAACCGCTTTGAAAAACTTTTGATGTATTCCACAACTGCCCGGGTCTCATCGTCGGTCAGCGCCGATTCCCAGGCCGGCATGGCGGTTCCCTTGATGCCCTTACGGATGGTTCTGGAAATATCGGAGTCGAGCGGCAGGGAGCCGGACGGGGTGGAGCGGTGTTTGAACACGCCCTTGCGGAAATCGCGCGGCCACGGGTACAGGTAGGCCATCGCCTTGCCCCCGCCGTTGCCGTCCTCGCCGTGGCAGAACGTGCACATGTGCTTGTACACGGTGGCCCCGATGTTTTTGCTGTGGCCTTTATGGCCGCCGGGGTCGTCGCTATGTGCGTAGAGGATACCGGCATCCGGCCCCATGAAACCGAGCGCGAGGCCGATTCCCAATACGCCTGGCAGAATCAGCCGTTTAACGGACCGGTATTTGGGGTTGGGCAAGGTTGTATTGGGTTTCATTTCCGTTCAAACCGTCTTCCGAGACGTCGATCCAGATATTCCTGCAATTGCGGCGGAAGTCAACTCCCACACAGTAAAACAGGGGATACTTCGCGGTGAAGTAAATCACCGGATTGGAGACGTATACCGTCAGATTATCAATGCGCGCGCTCTGGATGGCATCCGGGATGGTCATCTTGGAGCGGGTTCCCTTGCGGATGATCTTCCGGATGACCTGGTAATCGAGCTGGCCGTCCAGATCCAGGTCGTAATAAGTTGCAATCAGACCGGGGATGCTGAGCAATTCCCATCCACGGTACGAGGGGGCGTTCCACCCCGGTTCTTTGGGAATCTGCACCTCATCGGAATTTTCCGACAAGGACGGAAACGAATGCTGGCCGTGGACCGGGTTCCCAGTCCCCAAAGCGAGAATCAAAACCAATCCTGCAAAGAAACTGGCGGATAGTGCTTTCATTGCCAACGCTCCTGTGGTTTCACCCCCCATTGCGTCAAATAAAGTATAAGTTTCAAAGTATCACACTTTTCAAGGCAAATAAAAGGATATAAAAATCCGCCGAAGGATCGTGAATACCTGTTTTTTCAATAGATTGGCCAAGGCTCCAGCGAGGGGACCGAGACCTTCAGGCGGTTTCTCCTGCTTCCGGGAAGTCCGACCGGTACAGCTGGTCGGCCATTTCCCGGGTGAGACCATCGGGCGGGCCATCGTAGACCACCTCTCCGCTTTTCATGGCAATGAGGCGCTGTCCGTATTCGCGGGCCAGCTCCGGCAGGTGCAGGTTGCACAGCACAGTCACTCCGTCCTCCCGGTTGATCCGGCGCAGGATATCGAGGATGGTGCGGGTGGTGGCGGGGTCGAGGCTGGCCACCGGTTCGTCCGCCAGGATGAGTTTGGGTTGCTGCATAAGCGCGCGGGCGATGCCGACCCGCTGCTTTTGGCCGCCGCTCAATTGATCGGCCCGCTGACCGCCCTTGTTCCCGATCTCCAGTCGCTGCAGATGGTGCCGGGCGGCGTCCACATCGTCTTTCGCAAAATGATTGACCAGCGCCGCCCAAGCCGGGGTTCGCCCCAGCGCGCCGGCAAGAACATTGGTCTGCACCGACAGACGGTCCACCAAGTTGTAGTCCTGGAAGATCATCCCGATCTGCTGGCGAAGGGATCGGAGGTGGGGGCCATCCAGGGCCGTCACCTCCTGATCCCCGAAAAAGATTTTGCCCGAGGTCGGTTCCACCAGGCGGTTGATGCATCGGAGGAGAGTGGATTTCCCGGCGCCGCTGCGACCGAGGACCACCACGAACTCCCCGGCTTCAATCTTCAGGGAAACTTCATTCAAAGCGCGGGTGCCGTCGCCGTAAATTTTTGAAACCTGTTCGAGACGCAACATCGCCCGGGTTCGGTTAAGGGTTGGGTTTCTTCAAATCCAGATCGAGCAGGCGGCCCGCCTCGCGCACCGGATCGAAAAACGCGTCGAAGTCCATGAGGCCGCTGATGCCATATACGCGCTTCAATACTTTACTGCCCTCCGGTGTTTTCGACAACCGCATCAGGCCGGTTTTGATCTTCTGTTGAATCGCCGGGTCGAGGCCCTTCCGCGCGGATACGGTATCGTTGGGAATTTCTTGGGTGTAGGCGATGACGCGGAGTTTTGTGAACACCTCCGGATAAGTTTTGGCGACGGCGGCGCGGGCGTCGTCATACGTCGCTCCGGCGTCCACTTCCCCTTTAAGGACAGACAGGATCACCGCGTTGTGCGATCCGGCAAACAGGGATTGCGCAAACAGGCGGTCGGGATTTAACCCCTGCGACAGCAACAGCATTTTCGGATACAGATGACCGGAGGTGGAAGCGGGGTCGACGAATGCGAACTTTTTACCCTTGAGGTCGGACAGCGTTTTAATGCCGCTGTCGGTGCGGGTGACGATTTGCCCCCGGTAAAAGGGACTGCCGAAGCGGACCACGATCAGCAATAAATCGACGTCGTATTTCTGTTTCGCCAGCACGTAGGCCAAGGTGGCGAGCCAGCCGATGTCCACCTTGCCCGCGCCCATGGCTTCGATGACGGCGGCGTAGCTGGTGGCGATAGAAGTTTTAAAATGCAGGCCGGTGATCTTGTGCAGTCTCCGGGCGATGTCCTCGCCGCCTTCCAGAATGGTCTGCGCTTCGCCGGAAGGCACGAACATCATGCGGATGGGATGTTGGGCGGTGCCCAGACGGTCCTCTGCGGTGGCCGGCGAACAAGGAACCAGCAAAAAGCACAGGGCCAGAACCCGGATTCCGGTCTGGTAAAACAATTTTATGGAAGGACCCCGTCGCCGCATCACCCATCTCCTTTTCGGGAGAAACGTTACCATACCTGGCGGGGATTTTCAGGCGGTGCGCAAAAAAAGGGCAAAGCGCGATTCGCGCCTTGCCCTTTTTACAAACTTGAAAATTTACTTCATAAATTTCG
>JAPUGN010000022.1 GCA_027298165.1 Nitrospinota bacterium | reverse complement strand
TCGCCCTGCAGGTCGCGGCTCTGGCGCGTCCGCAGGAAGGACGCAAAAGCACCGAAATCCTGTCTGCCGGGGTGGATATCATACTGGCCATCGACACCTCGGGAAGCATGCAGACGGAGGACTTCGAAAAAAACAACCAGCGCGTGGACCGCCTGGCGGTGGTGAAGGACGTAGTCAGCGAGTTCATCGATAGCCGGGAGTTCGACCGCATAGGAATGGTCGTGTTCGGCAACGAAGCCTTCACTCAATGTCCCCTCACCCTGGACCACGATATTCTTCATGCGTTCGTCAACAAACTGCAGATCGGCGTGGCGGGGGATTCCACGGCGATCGGCTCCGCCATCGGCATTTCGGTGAAGCGGCTCAAGGACCTGGAATCGAAATCGAAGGTCATCATCCTGCTCACCGACGGCCGCAACAATGCGGGAAACATCACCCCCGTCCAGGCCGCCCAGATTGCCCGCACCTACGGCATCAAAATTTACACCGTAGGCGTGGGGACCCAGGGCAAGGTTCCGTTCCAGGTGGACACCCTGTTTGGCAAGAAAACGATATTGCAGAGGGTGGAAATGGACGAGGCCTCCCTGAAAAAAATCGCGGATCAAACCGGCGGCCGGTATTTCCGCGCCACCGACTCGGATTCGCTGAAGCGGATTTACGCGCAGATCGACTCGCTGGAAAAGTCAGAGGTCAAATGGATCGATCATTCGGAATACCGGGAACTGTTTCCGCTGTTTTTGATACCGGCCCTGCTTCTGGTTTTGACCGAGATGATCTTGTCGCACACCCGTTTGCGGAGGGTGCCCTGATATGCGCTTCGCCGAGCCTCTTTATTTTTATCTGATCGCCCTGATTCCACTGTTGACCGGATTTGTGATCTGGGGAGAAAACAAACGAAGAACCCTGGCCGCCCGATTCGTGGACGCCTCCCTGCTGTCCCGGCTGGTCCACCCCGGTGTTTGGAAGCAACGGCGCACCCGAACCAGGTTCCTGATCGGAGGCCTTTTGTGTTTGATCGTCGCTCTGGCCCAGCCGCGCTGGGGGTATCAATGGGAAGACATGAAACAGAGGGGAGTGGATCTCATCGTGGCGATCGACGTATCGAACAGCATGCGGGCGACCGACATCAAACCCAGCCGCCTGGAGCGGGCGCGGCACAAGGTGGCCGACCTGTTGCGCATGCTCAAGGGAGACCGCGTCGGGTTGGTGGCGTTTGCCGGAACCAGTTTTCTGCACTGTCCGTTGACACTGGATTACAAGGCGGCGGAAATGTTTTTGGGCGCATTGGACACGGACCTGATCCCGGTACAGGGCACCGCGCTGGGCCATGCGATTGAAACATCCGTTCACGCTTTCAGCACGATGGAGAAGAAATCGAAAGCGATCCTGCTCATCACCGACGGCGAAGATCACGAAGGTCAGGTTTTGAAAGCCATCCAACTGGCAAAGAAAGAAGGCGTGAAAATTTTTGTGATCGGCATCGGCCAGAGCGACGGCGTACCGGTTCCGAATCCCAAAGGCGGCGGTTTCCAACGCGACCGCTCCGGCGAAATCATCCTGTCTAAAATCAACGAACCCCTTCTGGAAAAAATCGCGGTCGATACCGGCGGCGCTTACGTGCGCTCGGTGCATGGCGACATGGACTTGCGCAAAATTTATCTGGAACAGATTCAGCAGTCCCTGGAAAAGAAAGAATTGAAATCGTCGCGGCGCAAACGCTGGACCGAACGGTTTCAGTGGTTGATTTTTGCGGGGTTACTGTGCCTGGCGGGCGAACGCATCATCCGGGAAAAATAAGCCTTGAGCACATCAATATTTGGTACAATAAAACATTAAGGCAATAACCCTTTGTTTATCAAGGTTCTATAGAACCTTGACGGAATGGGTCAGCGATTTTATATATAAGGAGAGTTCTCAGTTTTGAGTCAGTTCTCCCACCATAATTTTTCAGGAGTTTGAATAATGGATCATTTTTCCAAACCGAGATATATGGGCCAGGATGCCGTCACCGCTGAACAACAGCGGTTCATGGTGCGGGTTTATAACTGGATGGGCAGCGGATTGGCGCTGACCGGGGGGATGTCCTGGTATGTCAGCACCAACGAAACGATTCTCAATCTCCTGGTGACCCAGCCCATGCTGTTCTTTGGCCTGTTGATCGCTGAAATCGGACTGGTGTTTTATCTGGCGGCCCGTGTCATGACCATGTCGGCCAGCCAGGCGATGGGCGTCTTCTTCCTGTACGCCGGTTTGAACGGTGTCACCCTGGCGCCCCTGTTTCTGCTGTACACCACCGCCTCTCTGACCTCCACGTTTCTGGTGACGGCGGGCATGTTTGGGGCGATGAGTTTCTACGGTTACACCACCAAGAAAGACCTCACCTCGTGGGGCAGTTTCCTTTTTATGGGATTGATCGGGATCATCCTGGCATCCATCGTCAACATGTTTATGAACAGCTCGGCACTTTATTGGATCATCACCTATGCCGGCATCCTCATTTTCGTCGGGTTGACCGCTTACGATACCCAGAAGATCAAGGAGATGAATATTTTGGGGAACGAGGGCACCGAGGAAGACACCAAAGAAGCTATCCGGGGGGCGTTGAAGCTGTACCTGGACTTCATCAACCTGTTCCTCATGATGCTTCGGGTAATGGGCACCCGTAGGTAATTTTCGTTTTCGTTAAAGCGTTTCCAGAGGGTTTCCCTGGCTTCAGGGAAGCCCTTTTATTTTTGGTGAAGGCTTTTAATGGTAAACTTCGTTTATGAAGTTATGGATTTACATTGGAGCCGGTTTAATCGCCGGACTGGGAATGATCACCCCCGCCCTGGCCGATTCATTGGATGCGACGGCACGGGAAGGCGTCACTCATTACAACCGCGAGGAGTTCAAACAAGCCGCCTCAAAATTTGAGTCCTCCCAGCTGGAACAACCGGACAATTCTGATGTCGCCTACAACCTGGCCAACAGTCATTATCGCCTGGGCCATTATGAAGCGGCGTTAGAAGCCTACCGTCAAGCCTTGTCCGCCACCCCGCCGCCGGAGCTGCAACAAAAATCCCATTACAAGATGGGCAACGCCTATTACCGGATGGGCTATCTGGACGAGGCGATTGAATCCTACAAAAAAGCGCTGGCGCTGAACCCGGGTGACATGGACAGCAAGTTCAACCTGGAGTGGACCCGCAAACAATACGATAAAGCGGTGAAGTCCGGGCAGGTGGGTCCACGGGACAAGAATATGCAACCGGAGCGCACACCCCGGGAAAACGGGCTTAATCCCTCGGTATCCCGGCAGGGAACGCCAGAGACACCCGGGTCCCAAAAAGAGGAATCCGAAACCGCCGAAAACCCGTCTCAGGAAAAATCCGAGACGGCGGAGAACAAACGATCCCCTTCATCTCCCCCAGCACCAGAAGAGGAGCCCACCGAAGAGGATCAAGCCGTCCGCGACGCCCTGCAGGAAATGATCCAGATGTCTCCCGAGGAAGCCGAGCGCTGGCTCGGTTCGCTTTCCGAGGATTTGAAAAAAATCTCGCGGCGGCAAATGCAGGGCCAAATGAAGGATATGTTTGTGGACCATGACAAAGACTGGTAAACCCTCCTCATCACCGTTTAGAAAATCTTGTTTGGGACCCGCAGGGATCTTTTTATTAGTCCCGGCGATCTGCCTCCTCCTGGCGGGGGCCGGATGGGCCGCAGACATACAGGTCACCGCCTCGGTGGACAAGCGGGAACTGACACTGGAAGACAGCGTAATTTTTTCAATCACGGTGGAAGGAACGTCCAACGCACCGCCACCGGAACTACCCCCGCTTGATTCCTTCAGGGTCCG
>JAPUGN010000219.1 GCA_027298165.1 Nitrospinota bacterium | reverse complement strand
GCGGTGCGACGTGTTCTGCCAGGCGCTCAATACGGACAAACCGCTGTCGCCGAAACAGTTCACCATCGACCTGCGCGATCATCTCAATGCGGAAACGCCTAACCTGCTCAGTAAAAAAAAGCAAGAAGAGAATCAAGCTGGGTCCATCGGCACGCCGGCGGCTTTGTTGGGAGGGGTGATCCAGGACGAAACGGTCTGGGCCTGCACCACCTGCGGCGCGTGCGAGGAGGAATGCCCGGTGATGATCGAATACGTCAACAAGATGATCGACATGCGCCGCGGACTCGTCCTGACGGAGGACCGCTATCCGAAGGAACTCGGCGAGGCGTTCAAATCGCTGGAGACCCACAGCAATCCGTGGGGCTTTCCGGGCTCCCAGCGCGAGGCTTGGGCGCAGGAATTGGGCGTGAAGCAGTGGGATAAAAACCATCCGACCGAGTACCTGTATTTCGTGGGATGCAACGGCTCGTTCGACAACCGCGGCAAAAAAGTTTCGGAGTCGGTGGTACGGGCCCTGCAAAAAGGAGGAGTCGATTTCTCCATCCTCGGCAACCGGGAAGGGTGCACCGGCGATCCCGCCCGCCGACTTGGCAACGAGTACCTGTTCGACATGCTGGCGACCCAGAACGCCAAGACGTTCAAAGAACAGGGCGTGATCAAAGTGATCGTCCACTGCCCGCACTGCTTCAACTCGCTCAAACACGAATATCCTGAGTTTGGCGCGAAGCTGGAGGTCATCCACCATTCGGAAATGCTGGCCGCCTTAATAAAGGAAAACAAACTGCCGACAACCGGAGGCGCAACGAACGAAACCGTCGTCGTGCACGATTCCTGTTACATGGGACGTCATAACAAAGTGTACGATCCCCCGCGCGACATTTTAAAATCCGTCATTTCCCCCGACGCGGTGAAAGAAGTGGACAACTCGCGCGAGCGCGGCACCTGTTGCGGCGCGGGCGGTGGGGGATTCCTGATGGAAGAAACCGGCACCCGCATCAGCCACCTCCGCGTTGACGAACTCATGCAGGCGAAGCCTGACACCATCGCTGTCTCCTGCCCCTACTGCGTGCTCATGCTGGAAGACGCCCTCAAAGCCAAAAATCTCTCCGATACCGTGAAAGTCAAAGATATTTCGGAAATGATCTGATCCCTTTTCCACCACTCGACCTGTATTGATTTACTCTGAGCCATTTGTGATACTGAAATTGCCGCTGAAACCATTGCCTCTTCAATTGAAGATCGTATGAATAAACTTCTAAACCTTTCAACGCCGCAGATTTCCTTTCTTCTGGTGCTCGTCAATGTCCTGGTGTTCAGGCAGGTGGTCGGTTTTGAATTCGTCAACTACGACGACGCGTTTTACGTCGAGAACGTCCACGTCAAAAACGGCCTGACCTGGGAAGGCGTCGTCTGGGCGTTTTCTATCCAGTATAATTTTTCTCAGTACCTGAACTGGATTTCCCACATGCTGGATGTCGAGCTGTTCGGCCTCAACCCCGCGGGTCATCATGCCGTCAGCCTGCTCCTGCATGCGGCGAACACCGTGATTTTATTTTTGTTCCTGAACAAACTGACCGGGTCCCGTAACTCGAGCGCCGTCGCCGCGTTGTTGTTCGCCATTCATCCACTGCAGGTGGAGACCGTGGCATGGGTAGCGGGCCGGAAGGACTTGTTGGCGATGTTCTTCGCCCTGTTGTCGCTGGAAGCCTACCGCCGGTTTGCGCAGAAACCCAATGTCCAGCGCTATGGACTCACGGCGTTGTTTTTTCTGCTGGCTTTGTTGTCCAAGCCAGTGATGGTGGTTCTGCCGTTCGTGTTTCTGCTGATCGATTTCTGGCCCCTGAATCGCCTGCAAAGCGAGCCGGGTTCTACGGGCATCAAGTGGCACGTCCTCCGTAAATTGCTGATTGAAAAAATCCCGCTCTTTCTGATCACCAGTGTGTTCCTCTCCATGGTCGTCAAGGGATTCGATCTACGACAGATGGGGGATAACACGGCATCCATTCCCTTGTCCGTCCGACTGGCGACGATGCCCGTTCTCTACATGAAATATCTTTTCCATATAGTATGGCCGGCCGGGCTTTCGGTTTTCTATTCCACAAGCCGGGAGATGCCTGTTCTCTGGCAATGGGGCGGCTCCCTGATGATTCTGCTGAGCCTCACTTATGGAGCGCTTGCCAAGTGGCAACGGCACCCGTATTTCGCAGTGGGATGGCTCTGGTTCGCGGGATCGCTTCTGCCGATGGCCGGTCTGCTTAAGCTGGGCGATCACGATATGGCCGACCGCTACACGTATTTCCCTTTCATCGGGATTTGCATCATGGCGGTCTGGGGTCTCGCAAATTGGAATGTCATGAAGACGCGGGCAAGGCCGGTGGCCGCGGCGGCAGGTGGCACCATTCTGCTCGTGCTGATGGCCGCGTCATATGTCCAGACCGGCGTCTGGAAAAACAGTTTTACCTTGTTCCAGCACGCTCTTCGGGTGGATGGCACCAACGCCGTTGCCCACAATAACCTGGCCGTCGCGTGGATGCAGAAGAACCAACCGGAAAAGGCCGTGCCGCATTTAAAACAGGCAGTCCGGTATTGTACGCGTTGTGTCGAGTCCTGGCTCAACCTCGGCGAATCCTATATGAGCCTGCGGCAGGCGCCGGCGGCCATCGATGCGTTTCACAAGGTCCTCGAAGTGATGCCCGACAACGTGATCGCCCACGAGGAACTGGGCACGCTTTATCATGTGACGGGCGACGGCCCGGAGGCGATCCGGCACAGCCGCAAGGCGGAGGCGATTTACTCGAAACTGTTCGGCCCGGATTATCCGGCGGCGGTCGCCCTGCGCCGCAACCTCGCCGCCTACCATCAACACTATGGACTCCCCCCAAAATCCTGATCCCTTCAACCGGAACGATCTGTTACAATACGGGCTTTTAAGCTCCCCCTGCTTGAAGGGGGGCCTAATTCTCCCCCTTGTAAAGGGGGCCGGGGGATTCTTCCTTTGAAAAATTTATATGAATGCCGACGTTAATCCATGACCCATCCGAAATCAAAACCCGAAAACGGAGAACCCACAGCGCCGGCCCACTTCATCCACAAGATCATCGAAGAGGACCGCGCCGCCGGTAAGAATGACGGGCGCGTTCACACCCGCTTCCCGCCGGAACCCAACGGCTACCTGCACATCGGCCACGCCAAATCCATCTGCCTCAACTTCGGCCTCGCAAAAGAGTTCGGCGGCCAATGCAACCTGCGCTTCGACGACACCAACCCCATCAAGGAAGAGGATGAGTTCGTCCACGCCATTAAAGAGGACGTCCAATGGCTCGGCTTCGATTGGGCCGACCGCGAATTCTACGCCTCGGATTATTTCGGACAGCTGTATGAGTGGGCGGTCGATCTCATCAAAAAAGGCAAGGCCTACGTCGAAGACCTCAGCGCCGACGAAATCCGCGAATATCGCGGCACGCTCTCGGAACCGGGCAAGAACAGCCCGCACCGCGACCGCTCCGTCGAAGAAAATCTCGATTTGTTCGAGCGCATGAAAAAGGGCGGGTTCCCCGACGGCGCAAAAGTCCTGCGCGCCAAGATCGATATAGCTGCGCCCAATCTGAATATGCGCGATCCGGTGCTGTACCGCATCCTGCACGCGGAGCACCATCGGACGGGGAACGACTGGTGCATCTACCCGATGTACGACTGGGCGCACGGGCAGTCGGACAGCATCGAGAACATCACCCACTCGATCTGCACCCTTGAGTTTGAGGACCACCGCCCGCTCTACGACTGGTTCCTGGATACGCTCGGCGTGGCCCATCCGCGCCAGTACGAGTTCGCGCGCCTCAACCTCACCTATACGATATTGAGCAAACGCAAGCTGTTGCAGTTGGTGACGGAGAAGACCGTCAACGGCTGGGACGATCCGCGCATGCCGACCGTCTCGGGTTTGCGGCGGCGCGGATTCACGCCGGAATCGATCCGCGAGTTCTGCGACCGCATCGGCGTCGCCAAAGCCAACAGCACGGTCGACCTCGCCCTCCTCGAATTCTGCCTGCGCGAGGAGTTGAACAAAACCGCGCATCGCGTCATGGCCGTGCTCAAACCGCTGAAAGTGGTGCTCACCAATTACCCGGAAGAACAGGTGGAATATCTCGAAGCCGAGAACAATCCTGAAGACCCGGAAGCCGGATCAAGGATGTTAATTTTTTCAAGAGAGCTTTACATTGAGCAGGAAGATTTCATGGAGGACCCACCTAAAAAATTTTTCCGCCTCGCGCCGGGGAAGGAAGTGCGCCTGAAACACGCCTACATCATCAAATGCGAAGAAGTCATCAAGAACGATAAGGGGGAGGTTACCGAACTGCACTGCACCTACGATCCCAAGAGCAAAAGCGGCGGGGCCACCGCCGGGCGCAAGGTGAAGGGGACACTGCACTGGGTGTCCGCACCGCACGCCGTGACCGCCGAAGTGCGCCTGTACGACCATTTGTTTACAGAGATCGAGCCGGATGCGATCGAAATCCCCGGAAGTCTGAATCCCAACTCACTGGAAGTGCTCACCGACTGCAAACTCGAACCCGATTTGAAAGACGCGAAGCCCGGCGAGCGGTTTCAGTTCCTGCGTATGGGCTACTTCATCGTCGATCCCAAGGATTCCCAACCCGGAACCCCCCTCTTCAACCGCACCACCCCCCTCCGCGACACCTGGGCCAAACTCCAGAAGAAGGGATAGAACCCCTCTTCGTAAAGAGGGGCAGGGATGATTCTTCCTCTTCATGTGGTTAACCACAGATGCTTGTCCTGAGCTTGTCGAAGGGCTCAGGGTGACGGCAAATCCCCCCGGCTCCTCCTTCGGCAAGCTCAGGACAGGCTTTCACAAAGGGGGAGGAAAATTTAGCTCCGGCGCTACGCCGGATTTAAAGCGGCGGGGATAGTTCTCTTTCGTGAAATTTGTTTGGGTTTTTGTGGTCCGAATAATAAAACAAAACCTGCCCGCCTGCTTTGGCCCCATCAAGTATCTTTTGTAATTCGGCGGGACCTTCATCTCGGGACAACTCTTTTTCTCCATCTCCCCGGCCTGGGATTCCAGCCCAACGGACTTTACAGGTTGGACGACTACGCATGATTTCAAAGGGATCAAATTCCACGGGTTGACCTTTGGTTTATTTTTTCTGGTTTTTGGGTTTAT
>JAPUGN010000218.1 GCA_027298165.1 Nitrospinota bacterium | reverse complement strand
CCCGGTCTTCGGCGTTGACGGAAGATGGCATTTCCAAGGTCGAAGAAATGCTGAACGTTTCCAACCTGTACGATCCCCTCCAGATTGAAACCCTGCACCACGTCAACCAGGCCCTGAAAGCCCATGTCGTTTTCAAAAATGAAGTCGATTATGTGGTCAAAGACGGCAAGGTGGTGATCATCGACGAATTCACCGGCCGGATGATGTCGGGCCGGCGTTACAGCGACGGACTCCACCAGGCCTTGGAGGCGAAAGAGAGTGTCACAGTTGAAAATGAAAACCAGACCCTGGCGTCGATCACTTTCCAGAATTTTTTCCGGATGTACGGCAAGCTGGCGGGGATGACTGGGACCGCCGATACTGAAGCGGAGGAATTCCAGTCGACCTACCGGCTCGAAGTGCTGGTGATGCCCACCAATATGCCGATGATCCGGGATGATTATCCCGATCTCATTTTCCGGACAGAGAAGGAAAAATTCGATGCAGTGATCGAAGAGGTCCGGGAATTGAACGCCCTCGGGCGACCGGTTCTGGTTGGGACTATTTCCATCGAAAAATCCGAGCAGTTGAGCAAACATCTTAAAAAATTCGGCATCAAACATAATGTGCTGAACGCCAAGCATCACGAACAGGAGGCCGAAATCATTGCGCAGGCCGGGCAAAATGCGGCGGTGACCATCGCCACCAACATGGCCGGCCGGGGAACCGACATTGTTCTGGGCGAAGGGGTTCCGGCACTGGGAGGATTGCATATCCTGGGGACGGAAAGGCACGAGAGCCGCCGCATCGACAACCAGTTGCGGGGCCGGTCCGGCCGTCAGGGAGACAAAGGATCGTCGCGATTTTATCTTTCGCTGGAGGACGACCTGCTTCGCATCTTCGGGTCGGACAAGATCTCCGGATTTATGGCCAAACTGGGAATGGAAAACGGCCAGCCGATCGAGCACGCCATGGTTTCCAAGGCAGTGGAAAACGCCCAACGCAAGGTGGAGGCGCACAACTTCGATATCCGGAAACATCTGCTGGAATACGATGACGTCATGAACCGGCAGAGGGAAGTCATCTATACGTTGCGCCGCGACATTCTGACGGGAGACAACCTGAAGGACTTGTTTTACGATATCGCCGATGAAGTGCTTGAGGACACTCTGGCGGACATCATCCCTCCGCGTGTTTATCCTGAAGAATGGGACATCGAACGGCTCAATGAAAGCATGGACCGGTTGTTTGACGTTTCCTTAAGAAAGGCGGATGACCAACATTTTCTTGTGGATGACAAACAGAAAATCCCTCTGGAGGACTGCAAGGTCGAGGAGATTCATGAAGCCGTGTACAGTGCCGCCACCGGTAAATACGATTTGAAGGAAAAAGAAATCGGGCCGGAGCTTTTGCGTTATCCGGAGCGGATGATCATGCTCCAGGTACTGGATAACCTCTGGCGAGAGCATCTATTGGCGATGGATCACATGAAGGAGGGCATCGGCCTGCGCGGGTACGCCCAGAAAAACCCGCTCACCGAGTACAAGAAGGAAGGATTCGACCTGTTCAGCCAAATGAACTTTCGAATGAAAGAGGAAATTTGCGAATTCCTGTTCAAAGCCCAGATCAACAAGGAGGCCATCCAGTCTCTCGAATCCAACCAGGACAAAGAGGAACGCAAAGTCACGGAGCACCGTGGTGAGGGTTCAGAAGGCCAAAAAGCCACGCCCGTTAAGAGGGCTGATAACAAAGTGGGACGTAACGAACCCTGCCCCTGCGGAAGCGGCAAGAAATACAAAAAGTGTCACGGGAAATAGGATAGGGATTCAGTGGACTTCCAGATTCTCCTGGCATTCGATACAGAGCGCCGTCAGGGGCATGATTTCCAAGCGCTTGAGGATGATGTATTTGGAACAACTGTCGCAGACTCCGTATGTATCCGCCGTAATCTTAAACAGGGCTTCCTCCACCATTCTTAACTCGTTCCGCTCCCGGCTGGAAAGCTGAAACGCCATTTCCCGGCCTTCCAGACTGGATGCCAGGTCGATTTCATTGCTGAACGTAATGTCGTTGATGGTTCGTTCCACCTCCTGGGACGATCGGAGCATGCTCATCAATCTTTTTCTATCCTCATTCAAACGCTCCTGAATTTTCAGAATCTTCGGATCGTTTTTTTTAAAAGGGGATTTGACTACCGGTTTGATTATTTCTTCCGGCAGCTCGACCTCTTTTTTGGCCGGCTTTTTTTTAACAGCCTTTTTCGGAGCCGCTTTCACCGCCTTTTTCTTTGCGACTGGTTTTTTAACAACCGCTTTGGCTTTTATGGGAGCTTTCACTTTTTTAGCGGCGGTTTTAGGCTTCTTGTTTACGGCAGTTTTCTTCTTGGAGCTTTTAACCGCTTTTTTGGCGGACCGGCCCTTTTTGGAAGCAGGGGGTTTCTTTTTCGCTGAGTGGGTTTTCGCTTTCGTCACTTTTTTCTTTTTAACCTTTTTCTTTTTTACGGCCACTTTGGAGTCTCCCGATCAAGGATATTGATAGAAGATTTATAGGGAGTTCAACGTCGATCTACACATAAAATCGGGGTAATCGCCGAGGGCAATACCCCTTCACTATTCACGTAATACCAAATAAATCAATTGAATAGGCCAATTCTGATCCAAAACTGCCCTAAAGGGTATCACTAGAGTTTGAAAAGTACAAGAAATTATATAACCACTCGAAATATAGTTAATTTCTCTGGTGGTTCCGAGGCCGATGGGTTTATACGGTTTCGTAATCCACCACGACGGTTTGTGAGCAGAGAGTGCGGGCCAGTTGAATGACCGGTTGGTGAATCTCGTGTTTGGAATAAGCGTCCAACCCGTCCTGGTTTTCAAAATGAGTGGTTAAAACCAGGTCGAAAGATCGTTCGGAACCTTTGAAATCCTCTCCGACCTCCATAAATTTCAGGGATTCAATTTTACCCGTCATTCCGTTGAGAGCGAAGGCCAGCGTGGCCAGGTTGCCGGGAGTTTTTTCCTTCAATTTGAACATGACGATGTGCTTGACCATAAAGCCGCTCCTGTATGAGGTGTGGCCGAATGGATCCTTCCGACCCAAATTAAACCAACAGACCCACAAACGTGGCTGTGTTTTGGATGAAATTTTCAGTATTATATAGGGTTTTGTAATACATGTTGTGAATTTAATTGGGAAGGTGGGCTGGTATGTCCTGGTTATTGGGCGCAGGATTGGGATTTCTCCGTGGCGGGCCTCTAGGGGCCATCGTCGGGGGGACCGTTCAGCATGTGATGACCAAAAAGGTCCGGAAACTCATTCGCCGAGGATTGCCAGGGGTGGTGGACGAGTCGGCGTTCGTCACCTGTATTGTTGTGGTGATGACCAAAATTGCCATGGTCAAAGGCCACATGACGCCGAGGGAAGTGGAGGCCATTTACCGCTTCTTTGTGAAAAATCTGAATTACTCCGAGAACGACCTCGACTCCATCAATCAGGTGATCCGCGAGACCTGCCGGGTCAATCCCGATCTGAACCCGGTCATCAAGAAATACAAATCTTCCGCCCAGTCCCGCTACCGGAGCCTGTTACTGGTGTTGTCCTACCAGATCGCCCTGATTGAGGATTCGCTCACCGATGAAGTGCAGGAAGGCATCAATGAATTGGCACGCCTTTTGGATATTTCCATCGAGGAGCATGACCGGATCCGGCAGAAGTATTCGCTGGACGTTCTGGTGACGCCCTTTACCATTTTGGACGTCGCGCCCACAGCCAGCAACGAGGAAATCAAAAAAGCCTACTGGCGGCTGGCCTCGCAATACCATCCCGACAAAGTGGCACATCTGGGAGAAGACCAGGTCGAGGGGGCACACCTCAAGTTTCTTGAAATTCAGGAAGCCTATCAGGAGGTGGAAAAAATGCGGGGTCTTTGAGTTATTTGGAGGGCGAGTCCCCGGGATTGGAATCGGATTTCGGAGATTCTTCGCTCGCGGCATCCGGGTGTTCTTCCCCGGTGGATGATTGCGCGGATGGCCTGGGGGGGTATTCGGACGCGATTTTGCGCAGAATGATGGAGTTGATTTTTCTTTTACTGCCTTCCTTGACCGTCAAGCGATATCCATTGAGAGTGACCTGATCGCCCGGCGCCGGAATTTTTTCCAGCTTTTCGATCATGAGGCCGGCCAGGGTTTCGTATTCTCCCTCAGGAAGGTCCAGCGCCAGTTCTTCATTCACGGCTCCAATTTCTTTATCGCCGTCGATCAGATAACCGCCGCCTTCATAGACTTCATATTTTTTGAGTGGCTCGTCGTGCTCGTCTTCGATTTCGCCCACGATCTCCTCCAGCATGTCTTCGATGGTGACCATGCCGATGCATCCCCCGTATTCATCCACCACAATGGCGATATGCAAACCCCGTTGCTGAAGCTCCTTAAGGAGGTCGTCCAGCTTTTTGTTGGGAGGGATGTAATAAGCGGGGCGGATCAGGTCCGTGATGGGGGAATCGTCCTGCGGTACGGTCAACAGATCAAACGTATTCAAAATTCCGATCAGGTTGAACATCCGCTTGTGAAATACCGGTAGCCGTGAAAATCCGGTTTCGTTGGCGGTCTGATAGGCCTCCCGCACGGTGGCGCTGTCACTGATGGCGTAGGTCTGAATCAGGGGCACTATGACGTGTTCCACGCGGATTTCCCCAAAATTAAAAATCCGGTAAATCATTTTCTTTTCGTCCAGATCCAGTTCCGAGGACAGTGAATCGGGATGGGAGATATACCGGATTTGCTCCCGGCTGACGGGCGTCAGATTCGCTTTGTGGGCACCCCTCAGTACCAGCCGCAGGAAGAGGTTGTAGACAGCGCTGAACATGTTGATGATCGGCGACAACACCCGGCAAAACAGGTTGAGCGGGTGGATGAAGAACTGCATGATGCTGTCCGCCCGGTTTTGAAAGATGACTTTCGGGATGATTTCCCCGCCGAACAGAATGATGGGCGAGATAATCAGCATGGAGAAAAAATCTCCCCATTCGCCAAAGTGAGTGATCATGTAACTCGTGAATACCGCCGTGGAACAAACTACGGCGACGTTGGTTCCCATGGAGGTAGTGGCAAACAGCCGGTTCGGGTTGCCGATCAGGTCGAGAATCATCCGGGCAGAGGTGTTGTTTTCCTTGGCGCGCTGTTCCATTTTGAAGCGGCTGATGGAGATCATTCCGATCTCACATCCGGAAAAAAAGGCTTCCACCAGGATGCAGACGAAGACGAGAGTGACTGTGGTTCCCAGGTCCATCAGGTTTTAGGGGTCTCCTGTTGCTGGGGAGCTTCTGTGGGCTTGGTGCTGGCAAAGGTCAGGTGGAGACTTAGAATGCGGGCTCCCTTCATTTTTTCAATGCGAAATTTAAAACGGTCGTAGCTGATGCTTTCACCGGAACGGGGGACCCTTCCGAACAGGCCGAACACGAACCCGCCGATAGTGGTGATGTCGCCATTGGGCAGTTCACAATTAAACTCTTCATTAAAATCCGAAATACTACAGGTGGAGGCCAGACGAAATCGCTTTTCGGTGATCTTGGTGATTGGGTTTTCCTCCTGCCGCATTTCGCTGTCGATTTCTCCCACCAACTCTTCCAGGATGTCTTCGAGAGTGACCAGGCCCGAGACGCTTCCGAATTCGTCCAGCACCATGGCCATATGGCGCTTCAATTTTTTGAAGTCCTGAAGCATATCCTTAATTTTGCGGCTCTCCGGAACCGAAATGGGAGGTTTAACGATGTTTTTGAGATTGAATTTGCCTTTGGGCTGGTGACGGTGGCGGATGAGCGTCTTAGTGAGCAGGATGCCAATGATAGTCTCCTCCTCCTCGTCATAGACGGGTACCCGGGAATAGAAGTTCTCCAGAATTTTCGGAAGGATTTCTTCCATGGTGTCGTTTGCGTTCAACACGAACATATCGATCTTGGGGGTCATCACATTCCCGACGGTTTTCTCGCCGAACTCCATGACGTTGTGAATCAGTTCGCTTTCCTCTGCGTCGATCACGCCCTCATCTTTCCCCAGTTCGACCATGGTGGTGAACTCTTCATCTGAAATCCGGTTGTTTTTGGATTTGGGGAGAATGCCGATCCCGGACATGATGATTTCGGCTAACCGGGTGAACCGTTTCTGGATGGGGAGCACCAACCGGTAAAATAGATTGAGTGGACGGGCGGCGAACAGAGCGAATTTTTCGGCGAAATTAAGCGACAGGGATTTTGGAACGATTTCTCCGAACATCAAAATCAGAAAGGTACCCACACCGATGGCGATAGCGAGACCGATGTCCCCGAACAGCTTAAGAGCGATCGAGGTGACCAAGGCGGAGATGGCGATATTGACCAGCTCATTACCGATGTAAATGGTGATGAGCAGTTCCCGTGGCTTTTCTAGAAGAAAATTGATGAGTTGTCCACCCCGGCCTCGAGTTTCCTTAATGATGGCCAGCTGTGCCGGGTTCAGCGAGAAGAATGCGGCCTCGCATGCCGCAAAAAACGCCGAAAAAGCCAAAAGGATACCCAGCAGAATGGACCGGGGTAATATTATGTCGTCCAAAAGATTTATTTAGCTCTCAATGAACCGAAACCTGAGCCATGTTGCATGAGGTCCTCCGTGCTGAAAAGGAAAATGATTGAATTTTCAGGATTTTCCTTGAAAGTGGTTGAACCCCATAGGCTTTTGAAGAATTTTACTACGGCCATTTTCCGAACGCAGGCGGAGGCCTTTTTTGGCCGTAATCACTCCAATTTGAGTCACAGGTTGACCGGTTTTAGTAATGGACTCTATCTTTAATTTATTAACATCTTCATGGGGCAAAGTAAATAATAATTCATAATCTTCACCGCCCGCAAGCGCCCAATCGAGGGCCGATAGGTGATTCATAAGGCTATGTTTTAAAAGGGGTTTCGAGATAGGCAGCTGAGGTTCCCAGAGCTCGGCGCCGACCCGGCCGGCGGTCAGGATATGGCCCAAATCCTGGGTCAATCCGTCGCTGATATCGATCATCGAGGAGACCTTATGGCGGGATCGGGCCAGCCAGTCCGCGGTGGCCACCCGGGGTTCCGGCTTCAGATGCCGCTGGACCAGTTTTTTACGTTGAGCCTCCGGCCCCTGCCATTGTCTTTTGGGAGATTTCAGGATGTGGAGGCCTGCGGCGGAATCCCCCAAGGTGCCGGTTACGAAAATAGCGTCCCCCGGGCGGGCCCCCGAACGGGTGAACACTCTCTTTTTACGGGTTTCCCCCAGCAAGGCTAGGTTGATGAACAGGTGCTTGGGAGAAGCCACCGTATCGCCTCCCACCAAGGCGACTTGATATTTCCGACAGGCTCGATCGAGGCCTTTATACAATTGGTCTAGAAAATCGACGGGAAACCTTTTAGGAATCGCCACCGAAATAACCGCAAACTGGGGCCGGCCTCCCATAGCGGCGATATCGCTGATATTGACCGCCAGGGTTTTCCATCCCAGTTGTTCCGCGGTGTGCGTCTTTAAATTGAAGTGAACGGTTTCCACCAGCGCGTCGGTGGTCAGGACCTGATAATTGTCTTTATTGGGAGAGAATACCGCGCAGTCATCGCCGATGCCATGAATCACCTGGGGAGACTTGTGTTTGAGCCGTGATTGAAACCGGGAAATGAGACCGAATTCTCCCAATTTTGAAAGGTCCATGGTGGGGAAGGTCTAGATACCTTTTTTGAAGAAGTCCCGCGCCATGGCATCGATGTCCAATTGTTTTTCAATTTTAATCGATAACTTATCACCCACTTGAAACTCATACTTCTGAAAAACTTCCAGGCTGAAAGTCATTTCGATTTCGCTTTCAATCTGCTGGATCCAAATGGTGATTTCGCGTGCCTGGTCGGCTTTATTGGGCGGGACAGCGGTGTGAGTGATTTCACCTTCCAGTTGGATCATGTTCGGGGTTCCTTTTCAAGTAGGCTGTATTGGCTCAATTCTCGTTCATTTGCGGGAAATAAGCCAATAAATTGTTCAGGGGTGAGGGGGGCCGGGCGGAGATTAAACAATAAACATCCCCTGGGTAGTATGGATTGAAAAAAATTCGGGCTTGCCTATCAACGTTGCAGGCCGGGTGGTTGCTCCTATTCCTGCATACGAAAATCTTTGGAGTAATAAGCCACCAGATCCTTGATCGACAGCATCCCTACGATTTTGTCGTCATCCGTGACCGCCAGATGACGGATTCGGTTCTTGTGCATGTACTGATTGGCTTCTTCGATGAGCATATAACGATCCATCGAAAGGACCTTGGACATCACTTCGGATACCTTAAGCTCCTCCGGGTCCACGCCCTTGGCCAGTACTCTCTGGGTCAATTCCTTTTCGGTAATAATACCGACGTCGTCTCCATGTTTCTCAACAATCAGACTTCCCACATGGCTCTTTTCCATCAGAATCGCCGCTTCTTGAACGGAAGCCTCCGAATCAATCCTTAAAACCGGGGAGGACATGTATTCCCCTACATCATCCGTCGTATCCATAGAGCCCCCTTGATGTGAATTACGAATTATCTCCCCAATCCTGGGTAGACATAAGATTATCATAACATGGATGGCGGGAAGGCCTCTTTGGATTCAATAAATACTCAATCTATTAAGGATGGGCTACCCGAAAGGGTTGAAAATTAAAGGAGTTGTAATGAGAGGGACGGGATCTGAAAGGGAGGGAAGGGATTTATTTGGCTTCCTTCACCAGCCAGGCGTGATATTTTTCCGCCGTGACATGGTGCCAAAAGACGGCTCCGATATTGAAATGGACCAGCCAGGCCCCCTGGTCCCCCTGCTGGCAGAGTTTTTTCTGATACCGGTCGGTGATCTCGGAAATTTCCTCGCAGGTGGTGGTGCTCCAGAAATAATGCCCGCGCCCATCATCAAACAGTGGATGGACCCACGATTTCTTCCCGCTCACGTTTATGACGCGTTCCTTGTACATCAGGGTTTTGAGTTCCGGCAGGGTGGGGAGTCTCCAACCGGCAGTGCCATCAATATCCGCACTGAGGGCATAATCTTTGGCCATTTTGAGGGAATATTTGTTAAGAACGCCCTTTTTGGACCAAGTCAGTTTGTTTACGGTATCCGTTACTGTGCCGTTTTTATTGTCGACAAATTTTGGGGCCGGCAGGACCTCCAGTTTTTTAGTGGATACTTTTTTGCATTCGGCCAGTAACGGGGCGGCACCGGGGCATTGGTTGAGGATGTCAAAATGCCCCATTTTTTTCATCATGGTGCACACCTTTGTCTTGGAACATTTGGCCCACGAAGGGGAAGGCCAGGCGATTAAAACGGCCACCATAAAAAAAAGAATCCGCATCGATCCTCTCCGGGTACAGGCAATGGGAACGCCCAGTTCGAAATGCCATCAAAAATGTATGAAAAACCCGGTCAGCATACAATATTTCCCGGCGAATAGGAATGAATATTTAGGGCGGGTTACGCTGGTTTTATAGGGCCTGCAGGGCCTCATCCAACCGTTCGAAGGCTTCCTTTCCCTTGAGGGGCAGGAAATACTCGGTCCCTACAATTGCATTAGCCGAAGGGTCCAGATTGATGTTAAGGGTCTCCGCGCCGTCTTGCATGAACTCTCTGGCAAGATAATCATTGGTGGGCACCGCGCCCGAACTTCCGACCAGAACCACGAGGTCGACCGCCCTCCGGGCAAAGGCATAAAAATTTTGCTCCTGTTCCGGGTGCCCGGTGTACTCCCCATCGCCAAACATCAGGATATGGGGGCGGGCGATCCCGCCGCAATGGGGGCAGGAGGGATAGTTCGAGGCTTTCATGGTGTCGTGATCGAGGTCGCACAGGGGCACCGCATCCTCATCCCAGAAATCCGGGGAGCAGACGTTGAGGCACTGGAGCCGCCACATGGAGCCGTGCACTTCCTTCACTTTGTCCGGGGGACAGCCGGACCGCAAATGATAGCCGTCTGTATTGGTGGTGTGGATGAACGCGTCTTTGTGTGCCATCCATTTATTGATCAGCGTGTAGCCGGCGTGCGGTTGGTTTTCGTGGGCGTTTCGCCGCCGCCATTCATAGAAGGCCCAGGCGTGCGGAAGCTCGTTGCGAAAAGCCCAGGGGCTGGCCAAATCCTGCGCCTCCAGACCCTTTTCCTTGAACGGGGGAAAGTTCGACCAGTAACCTTCCTTGTCGCGGAAGGTGGGGATGTTTGAATCGGCGCTCATGCCGGCGCTGGTCAGAAAGACGATTCGCTCGGCCTGGTGAATCTTCTGCGCGCATTTTTGGATTAAAGAATCGATGTCCATGGCATTCCCCGCCCGCTGGGTTTCCGTCCGGTTCCCGGACGGAGTGTCATAACTCGCCGTTCCATTCCTTGAAAAAATGATCGAGGTAGCTTTCCATAAAGCGATGCCGCTCTTCCGCGATTTGTTTGGCGGTGCCGGTGTTCATCCGGTCTTTCAGTAACAGCAGTTTTTCGTAAAAATGATTGGTGGAGGGACCTTGGTTGTTCTTGTAGGCCTCAAAACTGCCATGCAATTGGGGAGGCTGGTCCGGGTGATGGATCAAACGCCCCCGGTTGCCGCCGTAAGCAAACGTTCGCGCAATCCCCACCGCCCCCAGCGCGTCCAGCCGGTCCGCATCCTGAACCACCTTACCCTCCAACGTGTCGGTGGGGGTTTCAACTCCCGCTCCCTTAAACGATACTTTCGATATAATATCGCAGATGCGGTCGACCGTTGCCGGGGCCAGATCGCCCGCCAGCAATTCCCGGATGGTGTTCATCCCCTGGGATTCATCCTGATTCAATTTCCAATCGGCAACATCGTGCAGGAGGGCGGCGATTTCAACGATGGTCCGGTCGGCGCCCTCCGCGTCCGCCAAGTGCTTCGCCATATTCCACACCCGGTGCACGTGCCACCAGTCGTGGCCGGAGCCGTCGTCGGCAAAATGACTTTCCGCAAAATGCCTAACCTTTTCAATAATTGCTTCACTCATGAAGACCCACGCTTGTTGAATGTAATGGACGAAAGCATTATTATGTCTCCATCATGAAATTTCAACGGCCAATTAAGCGTAAAGCGAAGAGGGGCTTCCGATGACTCCCCGAACCCGCCTAACCCAAATGATTCTTGAGGGGCGCTACCAACCGGGTACTTCAATCCTTTACCGGATAGGCGCTGGCCCTAAAATCCTGATTGCTCTGTTGTTGTTCCTGCTGGCCGCGTGGGGGGATTTATGGGTTTTGTGCGGGTTGATGGCGGTGGGCCTGCTGGGGATGGGATTGGCGCGTATTCCTTTTCGAACCATCGGTTCCCTGGTTTACGCCTTCCGCTGGTTGTTCCTGATCATTGCCCTCATCCCGATGGTGACGACTCCCGGAGCTGCGATCGAAGCGCTGGCTTTTCTCCCGTTTCAGGTTTCCTGGCAGGGATTATGGGCGGGTCTGGAATCGTTTCTTAAATTGCTGGTCATGTTTTTCCTGTCGCTGATCCTGGTTCGCACCACCTCTCCCCAAGCCTTGATGGATACCCTGCAAAAAGCCGTCATCATCAAAAACCCAACATGGAAAAAAAGCGTACAGGAATTTTTCATGGCCGGGTTGTGGGCGGTGCAACTGATTCCGATGATATGCGTGGAGACGGAAGGCTTCATGCTGTCGCGGCTGGAGCAGGAAAATCAAAAGAAAATTTCCGGTCTCAAAAAAGCCTGGCGCACCGCTTCCCAACTGGGTCCATTGATGGCGCACTTGTTCCAGCAAATGGACCAGTGGGAACGCGAATTGACCGGTAACCAGAGTTGGGGCGACTGGCGGCCGGAGGCTAACGATATACCAGCCCAATGATTACTTGACGTGGGTTAGCTTTTCGAAAGAAAATCTAAAGTGGTCAAGAAAAGACTTGACCCCTTTTGTCATGTTGAGCTTATCTGAGGGAGATTGGATTACAGGATAGGTTACGGATAACAGAATAGGCACGGCAAAGCCGGATATTTTATTTTGAAGGGATTCTTAATTGGAATATAAGAATCAAAATTGCCAAAAAACTTAATACAAACAGTAACCATTGGGAATCCTGCCCAACGATACTTACCAATAGAAACATCCAACATTGAAAAAATATAAGTGGGTGTCCTATATAAATAACTGGAACAACCAAAAATATTATCGATACACGCAAAGCTCGCCGAATACGCACACTCTGTAGCCGCACACTGAGAAACCAGACAGCAACAGCTACCACGTATGAAGACAAAAACAGAATCGAATTATTTACAAAAAAATTCGAAGTATTTAATCCAAAATCATCCACCAAGTCTAATAAAATAGCATCCACCAAATTAAAGGTTAGTTTATTGGTAACAACTGCAATCCAGCCTGCCCCCACTCATGGCGTTGTCCATCAAGTCCAGCGTTTCATCAATTAAATGTGAAAAAAGGGATCAAGTCTGTTCTTGATGGAATACGAGGTTTGGGGCCTTGGTTATTGAGTCCAGCGTCAGGCTGGGCGGTGGAGGCCGCATTCTTTGTGTTCGGGGTTTTCCCACCACCAGCGGCCCGCCCGGATATCTTCCCCCACTTCGACGGGTCGCGTGCAGGGAGCACAGCCGATGCTCGGATAGTTTTGCTTGTGAAGCGGATTGACGGGAACCTTGTGCTTTTTGATATAGGCCTGAACCTGCTCCAGCGACCAATCCGCCAGGGGGTTGACCTTGACCAGGGGAGGGTGGTCTGTATCCTCGCTCACCTTGGGGATATCGGTGCGGGTAACACCTTGTTCCCTTCGGAGACCCGTGATCCACGCCTCCAGAGAGGAGAGGGCCCGCGACAGCGGTTCCACCTTGCGGATGGCGCAGCATTCCTTCCGGTTTTCGAGGCTCTCGCGAAAGGAGTAAAAGCCCTTTTCGCGTTCCAGCTGTTGAACCGCTTCCT
>JAPUGN010000217.1 GCA_027298165.1 Nitrospinota bacterium | reverse complement strand
CATCACTTTCCTGCAATGGATGATGGTGGCTCTGCCGATTGTCATACTCTTTCTGCCGCTGGTGTGGCTGTATCTGTGCCGCTGGGTGACCCGCGTGCCGATCGGCGACATCGAGGTGGGGGCAGGCGCGGAGGGTTTGATCGATGACGAGTTAAAAGCACTGGGACCGATGCAACGCGCCGAGAAATTTGTCGCGCTGGTGTTTTTAACGACAGCGCTGTTGTGGATTTTTCGCCAACCGATCGACCTGGGGTCGATTACCATTCCCGGCTGGTCGTCACTCTTTCCGTGGGGCGGGCATATCCACGACGCTACTGTCGCCATGGTCATGGGTCTGGTGTTGATGCTGGTGCCCCTGGGCTATCCACGCGGCATGGAGCGCGACGGCACATTGGAATATTTCGCGCTGGACTGGAAAACCGTCCAAAACAAACTGCCGTGGGGGATTCTGCTGTTGTTCGGCGGGGGATTCGCGCTGGCGGCGGGATTCAAAAGTACCGGGCTGGATCACTGGATCGGTCAGCAGTTGTCGGGCATTCAGTCTCTGCCCCTCTGGATGATTATCCTGACGCTGTGCCTGGGCATCACGTTTTTGACGGAGTTCACATCGAACACCGCGACCGCGACCATGATCCTGCCGGTCATCGCCGGGGCCGCCGTTATGATGGACACGCATCCGCTCCTGCTGATGGTGCCGGTCACCATTTCCGCGTCATTCGCGTTCATGATGCCGGTGGCGACGCCGCCCAACGCCATCGTATTCGGCAGCGGCTGGGTAACGGTGCCGCAGATGTCGCGTGCCGGATTCATCCTCAATTTCCTCGGTGCCGGCCTCGTCACCGCCGCCATCCTCCTGCTGGTTCCTATATTAATATCCTGAGGGTCACCGCCCTTTGAACTGCGGCAGGCGTTTTTCGAGAAAGGCCGTCAGTCCCTCTTTGGCGTCTTCGGTTTCGAACTGCGAACCGAAGGCTTCCGCTTCCTTTTGGTACCGTTCCGCCAGTGGCGTCGATTTGTCCTGATACACGGTTTCCAGAATTTTGGCGATGGAGAGGGCGCTTTTAGATTGGATCTGGCGGGCGAAACTGAGCGCGGTGTCGAGCGCGGAGCCGGTTGTGACCACCTGGTCGATCAGTCCGAAGTCACATGCTTCGCGCGCGGTGATCTGTTTGCCGGTCAGCATCAAATCCAGCGCCCGGGCCAGGCCGATCTTCTGCGGCAGGCGTTGGGTGCCGCCGAAGCCGGGCAGGAGACCCAGGTTCACTTCCGGCAGGCCGAACCGCGCATGCGCGCCGGCGACCTGCAAATGGCAGGCCAGCACCAGTTCGGTGCCTCCCCCCAAACAGTAACCCTCCACCGCCGCGATAAACGGCTTACGGGCGTTTTCGATTTTTTGCAGGATGGCCTGACCTCTCTCGGCATAAGCCCGGCCTTCCGCCTGGCTTTTAAGGGCATGGAGTTCTTTGATATCCGCTCCCGCCATAAAATAGTCGGGGATGGCGCTGGTCAGGATCACGGATCGAATCAGGTCGTTCTGGCGGGTCTCCTCCACCGCGTTATCCAGAGCATTGAGCAGATTTTCGTTTAAGGCGTTGACCGGGGGGTGGTTCAGTGTCAATACCGCTGTATTTTCTTCAAGGGTTTGAGTGATGGGTGGTGCGTCCATAATCATTCCTCAAATCAGGGTTGTTGTTGGACAACAATAACTGGAAGGGACCACAGAAGCGGATTCATTGCAAAACCGCCTTAAAGACCGAAACGAAAATAAAGCCGATTGTACCATGAGTATTAAAAAGTAACATCAGTGCGGGTCTAATTCCCCGGTTGCCAGCGGAGGACCGGTTTTCTTGCGGCGCGGGCTTCGTCGGGGCGGGAGACTTTGGGCAGGTACGGCGCGTCGTGAAACTTCTGCGGGTTCTGTTCCGCTTCCTTCGCAATCGCTTTCATGGCGACGATGAACTGGTCGATGGTTTCTTTCGATTCCGATTCGGTCGGCTCCACCATCAACGCCCCCTTTACGATCAACGGAAAGTAAATGGTCGGCGGATGGAATCCGTGGTCGATCAGCATCTTGGCGATGTCCAGGGTTTTGACGCCGTGCTTGAGCTGTTCCTTGTCGTTGAACACGCACTCGTGCAGGCTGGGTCCGGGGTAGGGCAGGTGGTAATGGTCTTTCAGCTGCGCCTTGATATAGTTGGCGCTCAGCACCGCCGACTGGCAGGCTTCGCGGATGCCGTCGGGTCCCAGTGTGCGGATATACACATAAGCCCGCAACAGCACGCCGAAGTTGCCGTAAAAGGTTCGCACTTTGCCGATACTCTCCGGCTTGTCGTTGTTGCAATGGTATTGGCCGTCCCGGTGTTCGATGTGCGGCACCGGCAGAAACGGTTCCAGGAAATCCTTGACACCGACTGGCCCTGCACCCGGTCCGCCGCCGCCGTGCGGGGTCGAAAAGGTTTTGTGCAGGTTAAAGTGCAGGACGTCGACTCCGGTATCGCCCACCTTGCACATTCCCATGAGGGCGTTCAGGTTCGCGCCGTCGCAATACACGAGGCCGCCTTTGGAATGCACGATGTCGGTGATGTCCAGAATATTTTTTTCGAAAATGCCGAGCGTATTGGGATTGGTC
>JAPUGN010000216.1 GCA_027298165.1 Nitrospinota bacterium | reverse complement strand
CCGTATACGTTCTCCGTGTGCCGCCGCTTTGTGGATGACATTGTGCGGGTCAGCGACGAGCAATTGAAGTCTGCCATGCGGCATGTGTTCTACGGGTTGAAACTGGCGGTCGAGCCCGCCGGGGCGGCGGCCACCGCGGGTCTCCTCGGCCCCTTAAAGGAAAATGTAAAAGGTCAACGGGTCGGCATCATCGTCTGTGGCACCAATATCGACTTGGATGACTTCCACCGCCTCGTCTCCTGACCGGCGAGCCCCAAAAGCCTAAATATCAAAGGGTTACTGAATAAAACCGCGATCCTTTTTCTGCTGGGTGGGGTGCGATTTGAATCGATCGGCGGCGAAAAGTCATCCTAACGGGTATGAAGTTTGAAACCGTTTTCATTTCAAATTTTATCGGAAACCCTGTATGGCCAAGCCGTCGCTGAAAGTCCAGGAAAACGTCGCGGGCAATTTTTATGTGGATTCGACCTGCATCGATTGCGGCGCCTGCCGGAGGTTTGCCCCCGCCGTGTTCGGCGAAACCGAAGACTATTCGTTTGTCTACAGCCAGCCGCAAACGGATGAGGGCAAACGCGCTGCGCAACGGTCCCTTCTGGCGTGTCCCACCGCCTCCATCGGCACCCATCAAAAAACCGATCTGAACGCAGCCAAGCAGACGTTTCCGCTGGAGCTGACCCCCGGGGTTTATATCAACGGGTTCAACCACCGCGACTCGTTCGGCGCGGACAGTTACTTTATCCGGCACGAGGAGGGCAACTGGCTGGTAGATTCACCCCGCTTCACCCCACACCTGGTGAGAGCGTTTGAGGCCATGGGCGGCGTGGACACTATTTTCCTGACGCATCAGGACGACGTGGCCGACGCCCGCGACTATGCTTTGCACTTTGGTGCTCGACGCATCATTCACCGGCGAGACGCCGGTGCGCAACCGGATGCCGAGATCATTGTGGACGGCGAGGCGGAGACGCACATCGGCCCGGGGACGATCATCTTCACTCCCGGCCATACGCGCGGGCATCAGGTATTGCTGTGGGAGGACCGGTATCTTTTTTCGGGCGATCATTTTTCCTGGTTGCCCAAATTAAATCATTTCGGTTCTTTCCGGGGCGTCTGCTGGTTTTCGTGGGACATTCAAATCGAGTCGGTTGAAAAACTGAAGCCCTATGAAAAAGTGAACTGGGTGTTTCCCGGCCATGGGCACCGCGGGCAAGTGGGAGACAAACCTTTCCCGGAAGTCATTGACAAAGCCGTCGCTTGGATGCGATCCGTCCGGTGACGTTTTCCCGCTCTGGTATTTTTATTAAAGCAAATGGAAGGGCCCAGCTTTAACAAGTTGCGGTTCAGCGGTTTTCTCTTGGCACTTTTTGTGGGTTCAGAAAATTGGCCGTCCGCCCAGGACCGGGAGGTCAGGGTGAGGGTTTCGCCGCCAGGGTTTTGGCGCAACGGAAACCGGTGCCTTCCGGCCGCAGTTGAAAATGCGAATCGCGCCTATTGGCGGGCCGCAATTCCCCGACTTTCTGGTTCCACGCGCCGCCCCGGTATATTTTATTTGTAATGGACTGCGCGCCGATGCAATCCACCCGCATGCACGCGTCCAGCTCAGACCGCGGACCCGGGGGATCCTTTTCGGGACTCACCAGATAATAAGTCTTTTCGACGTCCTTCCAGTCCTGCACCCATTCGCTGACGTTACCCGCCATGTCGTAGAGACCGAACGGGTTGGGCGGGAAGGAGCCCACCGGAGCGGTGTGTTTGAATCCATCGGTGACCCGGGGTTCCCGGATATTCAATTCGCAGACGCTGTCGCAGAAGTTGGCCTCTTTGCCGGAAACGGTGGGCCCCCAGTAAAAGGGCGTGGTGGTTCCGGCACGTGCAGCGTATTCCCATTCAGCTTCCGTCGGCAGGCGCAGTCCCAGTTGTTTGCAATAGTCCCTGGCTTCATCCCACGTCAAACTGTCCACCGGAAGGTCAGCGCCCACATTCTGCGACGGGTTGGTACCCATCACCGCCTGTAAATTTCTTTGCCGCACTTCATATTTTCCCATTTGAAAAGAGGACAGGCATACTTTATGAACCGGCCGTTCGTGAGGGTTGCCGCGGTCGCTGCCCATTTGAAAACAACCCGCGGGAATAACCACCATTTCTTCTTTCGATCCGCCGTGTTGGGTGGAGATGAGGCTCTTCCGGATTTGGGCTTTCAACGCCAGAGCCTGGTCCCGCGTAGCCGTGGGGATGCCGTGGTACTGGATTCGAGTTTTGCTTTTCGGCAATAATTTCATCTTGCCGGTTTTCAGGAAATACACCCGGTAGTGGGGAACCGGCTCGGCTACGTCGCCCCGAATAAAGGCACTGCCCGAAGATTTTTTCTTGGCGGAAGGGTCCACCGCCATCACCCGTTCATCCACGATTTCCGCTTCGTGAGGTTGGGGATCGCCCTCGACGGTGACCAACACATTGCGCCCTTTGACCGCCGGCATTTTCAGAATACGGTCGACCAGGTCTTCCGCTTCCGCAAATTTTTTCAGTTTGATTTTGGTTTCGGCGAGAACCCGCAAGGCTTTGTAATCGTCCGGCGCTTTGGCCACCACCTGGCCGAACAATTGTTCCGCCTCGGCGTATTTTCCTTCGCTGAAAGCCCTTTGGCCCGCAAGCAGGGGATCGGCCTCTTCCGCCCAGGCCGTCCCCGCCTGTCCGGAAAGCAAGACCGCCAGACCCAGCGCCAATAAAAACCATGAATGGAAAGCAAGTTTCATCTGTTGGAATTGTAATGATTCGAGAAATTCGGATCAACTATGCCGGAAATTAAAATGATATGCGAATTATATTTAACCGGGGGCCCCGGACGTTGGGGAGGCCTGCAGGTTGCGGTGGGCGAAGACCGCCATCCCCATTGCCAGCAGAAGGACGAAGAAAATCACCGCCCATTGATTCGCGGGATATTCCGGTTTTCCGGGCCAGTAGATCCAAGCCATTGCCCCACTCCAAATGACCAGCGGGGCCCATCGGCTCAAATATTTCAATCCCCATGTTCCGCCTTTAAACCAGACCCCAATGTGCAGACAACTCATTAAAACCACAAACAAAAGCACCGCCTCCACAGAATTCAGGTTGCGGATTCCCTGTTGCCGCATGTGACTGTGTGCGGTTTCCAGTTCCGCCAATTCCCGGAGGGCCAGGCAGGCGGGTTGTTGCGGGCCGGCGGTGGAATCGCAGTCCAACTGGTACAGCTCGCGGGCGCGGTGCCATTGTCCGGTCTGCTCGAATCCCTTGGCAAGGTGATAGCAGGAACCGTAATCTTCGGGATCGGGGGGACGAAACCCGTTTCGGCACAGCGGTGTCAGATGACGGGCCGCTTGTTTAATTTCGGCAATTTTCAAGTACTCCTTGCCCAGGTAAAAACAGGTGTCGGTATGGCCTTCCTGACAGCGGGCCTCGAGAGGAGCGGCTTCCGCCTCCAGCCGATCCATCTGCCGGGCCAAGTTGAGCAAAGGGGTGCAGGCGCGCAGGTGACCGGGGGTGCGATGATTTTTGCAGGCGGAACGATAAACCTCCAGCGCGCGCTCCGGGTGCCCTGCCTTCTCCTCGGCCATGCCGAGGGCGAGACAGTAAATGGTTTTCCCCTGGAAACATTCCCGGCGGGCCTGATCGGTGTCCAACTGCTCCTCAACCGCATAACCCACTGTGGCGCAAAAACACTGGACCGCAAACCACAACAGCAAAAAACATAAACGGCCGGAATGTCGGGGCAATAAAAGAACCCTCTTTTTAATAATGGGGATTTTGCCTGAATATGGTGTCGATGGGTGCACAGAAATCTCTGTATCCTTTCAGAGTACAGATTCTATCACATCCGGTCTTTCCAATTTGAGTTAGCCCCGCAGCGTTCGATTTGAAAAATAACGATGGATCGTCCCAAACATATTCTTCCTGTCATTGTCGCATCCCAGTTGATGGGAACCTGTAAATTGAACCGAACGGGCAAATTTCTAAATGGGGTTGCTTTTTTGATCGTTTGCTATTATATGTTAGGGCCTTATATAATTATATCCTTTGGAAAAATGACCCATGGTTAAAAAAGACGCGGTGGTTTCGCTCAGTTACACCTTGAAAAACGATACCGGTCAGGAATTGGACAAATCCACTCCCGATAAACCGTTCACCTATCTGCACGGCAACAAGCAGATCGTCCCGGGCCTTGAAAATGCGCTGGAAGGCTTGGCGGTCGGCGATAAAAAACAGGTCACGGTTGCCCCCGCCGAAGGTTATGGCGAGTTTTCGGCCGAACTCAAGAAGGAAGTTGAGCGCTCCAATTTTCCAAAGGACGCCAAAATCCAGGCCGGCATGCAGTTTTCCACTGAAGTCAACGGGAACCATCAGGTATTCACGGTTACCGATATCGCGGGAGACAAGGTAAAAGTCGACGGCAACCACCCACTGGCCGGTCAGACGCTTCATTTTGATGTTGAGGTGGTTGAGATACGTGACGCCACCGCAGAGGAATTGCAGCACGGCCACGTTCACGGTCCTGGCGGTCACGATCATCATTAATCGCGCCTGAGCCGTTTGCGAAGGCCCTCACCTTGAAAGTGACTCAGTCTGCGAGGCCTTTCCTCCCCTCCGGGGAATGGATCACCGGTATCATTTTCAGTGAATACCGCTCCTTCTCTTTTCCCTCAAATTTTTGTACTTTCCCTGTTCTCCCTTTCATCTCAATTTCAAGAGAACCTTGCTGGTGTCCGCTGTGCAGCCTGTTCCACATTGACACTTGTGGGTTAAGGGAAGTTTAAAAAGGATTGTAACGTATCGGGGAGAGCAAGCTATTGAGCGCGCTCCCCTTGCAAAATTTCGACGACGACACGGTGGAATTCGGTCACATCTA